>JBIIIA010000135.1:0-8009 GCA_044235195.1 Thermoflexales bacterium | reverse complement strand
GGTGACCTTCGAAACGACGGAAAGGTACCCGGCTTCTTAGAAGCCGGGTACCTTTCCGTCGTTTCGAAGGTCGTCAGGCACCGTCAGCGACGCTGATCGATGTCCCCCGGATAGCGCAGCGCCGCCAGGCCGCGCTCGCCGGTGCGCACGCGTACGACGTCCTGCACCGGCAGCACGAAAATCATGCCGTCGCCGATCTCGCCGGTGTGCGTGGCCTCGATGATCGCATCGACGACGCGGTCGACGTTGTGGTCGCTCAAAATGATGTTGAGCTGCAGCCTCGGCAACAGGTCGAGCCGGTCGCCGCCCTCGCCGTCGCCGCCTTCGATGCCGCCCTGCCGCCCGTGCCCGCGCACCTCGAACACGTTCAGGCCACGAATGCCGATGTTCCACAACGCAGTCTTGACGTCGTTCAGCTTCTCCTGGCGAAAAATTGCTTCAATCTTCTTCATGGTTCTCCTGCACCGGTACAACAAAAAAGGCGGCGAATTCCTTTCGGAACTTGCCGCCAACATCACGGTTGCGAGTCGGTAGTGTAATGCACTGCCTCATCTTCCGACTGGGTGTATACTCCCGCCCACAATTTCATCCGAAACGGAATTCCACGGAGTCCAAGACGCCACCGTGATGCTGGCGGCAAGCGATCGTTGTATCGTTTGCCGCCTTTTTTTCGCACCCCTGACGGCGCCCGTTTCGACCATGTGCGTCCCTGCCGACGCGACTGGGAAGCCCTTGTTTTCTGGGCTGTTTTGACGAGTTCGTCTTTGGAGCAATAAATCGTGAACACGGAAATTAATACCGGAGACACCGCGTGGATGCTGGTGTCGACGGCGCTGGTGTTGTTGATGACCCCGGCGCTGGCGTTCTTCTACGGCGGCATGGTGCGCCGCAAGAACATCCTGTCGACGTTGACGCTGAGCATTGTGATGATGGGCGTGATCAGCCTGCAGTGGGTGTTGTTCGGCTACTCGCTCGCCTTCGATAAGAGCATCGGTGGGATCATCGGCGGCCTGGGCTTCGTCGGGTTCGCCGGGGTCGGCGCGGCGCCGAACGCGGAGTACGCGCCGACGATTCCGCACGTCTCGTTCGCCGCGTATCAGATGATGTTCGCGGTCATCACCCCGGCGCTGATTACCGGCGCGTTCGTGGAGCGCGTGCGCTTCAAGGCGGTCATCGTGTTCGCGCTGCTGTGGTCGACGTTCGTCTACGATCCGGTCGCGCACTGGGTGTGGGGCGTGGGCGGCATTCTGCGCACGCTGGGCGCGCTGGACTTCGCCGGCGGCACAGTAGTGCACGTGACGGCGGGCATGTCGGCGCTGGCCTTCGCGCTGGCGATTCGCAAGCGGCGCGGCTTCGGCAAGACGTCATTCGAGCCGCACAATATTCCGTTCACGGTGCTCGGCGCCGGCCTGCTGTGGGCGGGCTGGTTCGGCTTCAACGGCGGCAGTGCGCTCGGCGCGAACGGGCTGGCGGTGACGGCGGTGTTGAACACCAACACGGCGGCGGCGGCGGCGGCTGTGGTGTGGATGCTGCTGAGCTGGCGCGACGGCCGGCCGAGCACGCTGGGCATCGTCACCGGCGCGGTCGTCGGCCTCGTGGCGGTGACGCCGGCGGCCGGCTTCGTGACGCCGCTCTCGGCGATGGCGATCGGCGCGATCGCGGCCCCGGCGAGCTACTACATGATCAAGCTGCGTCAGCGCATCAAACTCGACGAATCGCTCGACGTGCTGGCGTGCCACGGCATGGGCGGCATCGTCGGTGCGGTGCTGACCGGCGTGTTCGCCACGGTCGCGGTCAACTCCGCCGGCGCGGACGGCCTGCTGGCCGGCAATTCGTGGCTGGTGATCGCGCAGACGATCGGCGTGCTCGTGGCCGGCGCCTATGCGTTCGTGTTTACGTACGTCGTGGCGAAGATTCTGGACAAGGTCATGGGCTTGTCCGTGAGTGAGCCGGAGGAAGAAGTCGGCCTGGACATCAGCGAGCACGGGGAGCGCGCGTACGCGTAAGACCTCACCCCTGACCCCTCTCCCTTGCGGCTGCGCCGCGACGGAGAGGGGTATTCGGAGGAAACATCATGAAGAAAATCGAAGCGATCATTCGCGAAGAAAAGTTGACCGACGTGAAGGAAGCGTTGTACCGCATCGGCATCGTGGGCATGAACACCACTGAAGTGCGCGGCCACGGGCGGCAGGGCGGCATCGAGCTGGTCGGCCGCAGCGGCAATTACCGCATCGACATGCTGCCGCGCGTGCAGTTGAACATCGTGCTGAGCGACCACAACGTGAAGCGTGTGGTGGACACGATCGTCGAGGCAACGCGCACCGGCAGCCCGGGCGATGGCATGATCTTCGTGCTGCCGGTCGAGGATGTGATCCGCATCCGCACCGGTGAGCACGGCAGCGAAGCGCTGACGTATCCGGATGACATCGATCAGCGGATGCGCGCGTAATGAAATGAAAAGACACCGGAATTCATGAATTCCGGTGTCTTTCCTGAATGCGGTCGGGGGGCGGCAGCTTCACGTGCACTTCGCTGTGAAGCTGCGCGTCCCTACAGTCCGGGCGCTACGGCGGTGCCGAGGATCAGCGCGAGCGCGCCGATGGCGGTGACGCTGCCGACGACCAGCGCGACCACGGTCATGAGCACGTTATAGACCGGGCGAGCGTGAATGTAGTCGTAGGCGACCTGGCGCACGCCGTTCAGGCCGTGCAGCATGGCGAGCAGCAGCGTGACGCCGTAATACAGGCGCCAGGCGAGCTGGTCGAGGCTGAGGGATTCCCCTTGCACGCCCCAGCGCTTCATGGTGTCGGTCACGACGAGGTTGTGCGTGCCGATGAACACGTGCTGCATGATGAAGTGGAACAGCGCGAGGAACAGCAGCGCCAGGCCGCTGAAGCGCATGAACACCCACGCGGCGCGTTCGAAGCTGTTGTTGCCGCGCGAGACGGGTTTGACGTAGCGAACGGTGCGTCCGGACGAGGCGGTCGTCGTGGTCATGATTTAGTGTCCTCCCCCCATGAAGTGGCTGATCGACTTGTAGGCCATGATGCCCATGAGCGGCAGCGAGATGGCCAGCGTGATCACGATGCTGAGGCGCGTGGCCTTCTGCTGCTGATTCCAGAGTTCCGGCTTGAGTTCGAGGATGGCGATTCGCGTGCCGTTGATGGCGTGGAATACCAGGCTGAACGCGAGGAAGAGCTCGCCGATCGAGAACAGCGGCGTCTTGTACAGCTCGAGCATGGCGTCGTGCAGAGCCGGGGCGAAAGCGACCATGCCCATGCCGAAAATGTGGGCGATCATGAACAGCACCAAGCCGAGACCTGTGAGGCGGTGCAGCACCCAAGACCAGTGACCCTCTTTGCCGCGGTAGCGGACGGATTCGCGGACGGTGTTAACCAGTGGAGCGAGCATCGAAACGTTTTTTTCTCCTTAAGAATCTTGCGTCGGTCGTTGCCGACGTGCGAAAGAGTATACGCTGTCGACGTCCATCTGCCATTCAGGTGTGTTGACAGAATGGTGCACCAAAAGGACGACGGACGACGGACGGCGGTCGTCTGTCGTCAGCGGTCGTCTGTCACTTCCACGATGCCGACGGGCACGCGGTCGTCGGGGAAGCGCGGCTGCGCCGGGTCGAAGGCGGTGCTGGCGACGAGGCGGCCGGCGGGGTCGTACCAGCCGGTCCACAAGTGCAGCGGGCCGTGGTAGTCGGCCGGGACGGCGAGCGTGAAAGTTTCGCGGGCGCATTCGCCGGGGTTCCAAAGCGACGTCGGGACGGCGCCGCCGAGTGGGGCGTGGTCGTCCTGTGCGATGAGCGTGCCGTCGGGGGCAGTGGCGTGCAGAAAGACGACGGCGTCGCGCGCCAGCGGCGCGAGCAGCTCGAAGTCGATGCGCGCGGTCAGCGGCGCGCCGGCCGTATGCTGTTCGGGAATGCGGACGTCGCGCAGGGCGAGGGCGCCGTCGAAGCGTGCGCGTGGTTCCTGCCACCAGATCGGGTAGGGCGCGGCCGGCGCATCGATGCGAAATCGTCCGAGGATGGGCGAAATCGCGTCGCCGGCGGCGCTGCGCGGCGGTAGCGCGTCCTTCACGCGCAGCTCGTCGTCGATGGTGTACATAGCGACCTCGACGCGGCCGAGCGCCGGGAGCTGCGCGCACGGCTTTTCGAGCAGCACGAAAAATTCATCGGTGAACGCATCGCCCGGGGACCAGACGGTGCTGGGCAGGTTGCCGCGCTGCGGGTACATGTTCGCGGCCCCGAGCACCTCGGCGTCGCGGCCGAGCACGGCCACCGAGACGACGTATGGTTCGCTCGTGCGGCGCAGCGCCATCCACGTGACGCGCACGTGAGCGTACGGGCGCGGGCCTTCGCGGTCCTGCACGATGATGGTTTCGGCGGACAGCGCGTGCACCTCGGCGACGTCACCGAAGCGCACGAGCGGCTTCTGCGCTGGCGCTGCGACGAGCGCCGGTCGATAGGCCGGGATGAGCAGCAGCGGCGGCAGCGCGGCGGCCCAGGCGATCAGCGCAGCGACGACGGCGCGGCGCGCACGCGGCATGCGATGCAGCAATATGCTCCAGCCGAAGCCGAGCAGCCCGGCCCATGTCGTGAGCGCCGGCATGAGATAGCGGCCGGGCAGCAGCGCCGGGTCCTGATAGGCGATGGCGCGGTAGAGCGGCAGCAGCAGCACTGCGCCGCCGAGGCCGCCGAGCAGCACGAGCGCCGTGCGCTCCGCAGCGCGCGCGCGTTCGGCGCCGACGAACAGGCCGACGATGCCGATCACGCAGACGAGCAGCACGAGCGAATACACCCAGTCGGGCTGCTGCAGGCTGCCCCAGCCGAACGCGCCCCAGAACGTGCGGAAGGAATTGGTGAACAACTGCGGCAGCCACGAGTCGCGCCAGCCGACGCCGAGTCCTTCGACGAAGAGATTTTGCTGCGTGAAGATTTTGTTTTCTGCGGCGGCGCGATCGACCAGCAGCGTGCCGTATGTCGCGTAGTTGTCGATGTATAGCGGCGCGGAGAGGATGCCGGCGACGAGCAAGGCGACGGCGCTGCGCGTGAGCAGCGTGCGCAGCGACCAGCGGTTGTGGCGTGCGATCCACACGAGCGCGACGGCGGCGAACGGCGGCAGCGCCAGCGCGCTGTTCTTCGAAAGCAGCCCCATGCCGAGCGCAGCTCCGAGCAGCACGCTCGCCGCGCGGCCGGGCTGCGGCCGCGCCAGGCGCAGCAATGCCCAGATCACGCACGCACCACTGAGCGCCACCATGACATCGTTGTTGACCATGGCGGCCATGAACACGACCTGTGGGTTGAACGCGGCGAAGGCGACGGTGAGCGTCGCCGCGCCGGGCGAACTCGGGAAGAGCATGCGCGCGCTCGCAGCGATCACCACGAGCATGAGCGTGCTGAGCAGCGCCGAGGCGACGCGCGCGGCGTGCAGCGCGGCCACTTCCGCGCTCCACGGAAAATCTTCGCCGGGCCGGCGCAGCAGGATGCGCACGCCGCGGCGATTGCTGCCGTCGAAGGCGAACACGTTGCGCGGCGGTTCCTGCGCCGCGGCCAGCGCCGGCCGCGCCCATGCCGTGAACGCCGCAGCTGCGATGTAATACAGCGGCGGCTGATGCGACTGATCGAGGAACGCCTTGTTCTCGCTGCGCGCATCCGGCCGATATCCCTTCACCACGATGTGTCGCACGTAGGCGAAATGCCCGGTCTCGTCGTGCGCCTCGTACGGTGGAACGACGAGACCGTAGACCAGCGCGAGCAGCATGTGGAGCAGAATGAGAACTTTCGTCATTGCAATGGAGCGGGTGTTCGCATTACGGCCGTGCCCCGGCTTCGACGATCTTCAGCGCTTTCGGCACGGTCACGCCGTTGGCCACGGCGACCTGCGCGGTGTGCACGAATGCGCGCGCGCCGCTGCGCTCTTCGTAGAGACCGACGATGACCGAATAGTCGCCGGGCGCGGCATTTTCATCGATCCGCACGGCGTGGCGATCGAGCACGATCTGATGCGGACGCCAGCAGGGGAACGGCAGCGCATTGTTCATCGGGCGGCCGTCCTGGTTCACGATGCGGCGCAGGCCTTCGGGGGAATCGGCCACGTGAACGAAGACTTTGTACGACGTGGTCACCGGCGTGGTGGAATCGAGCTTCCACAGCAGATCGACGGACGCATAGTCGCCCGGGGAAAGACGTTCGGGCATCGAGACGCCGAGCAGGCGCAGTTCGCCGTTGCGTTCGAAGCGAATTTCGGTCGGGAAGAGATCGGCCGGCGGGGCGGCGTCGGCGACGGTGAGCGGATCGACGCCGTAGCCGATGACGCGCAGCCAGCCGGTCTGGACGACGGTGGACAGACACTGCAGCGCGAACAGCGCGGCGAGCAGCGCGCGCGGCGGCGCGGCGTGACTCGGCTGTGTGAAATGCACGGCGGCGAGCGCGACGAACAGCGGCGCGAAGAACATCCAGACGCGGCCGGTTTCGCCGCGCGCGACGTGCAGCAGGCACAGCGTCGTCAGCGTGCCGAATGCGGCGATCGCCAGCGTCGGCCAGCGACGCCACGCCAGCAGTGCGGCGCCGATCAGCGGCAGCCCGACGAACGTGAAAATGTCCCAGGCGTGCCAGAGCACGAACGGCCAGAACGGGCGTTCGAGTTCCAGATGAAAGCGCATCGCCGTGGCGTACGTGGCCGGGAGATCAAAGCCGAAGCCGCCGATGATCAGCAGCCACGGCGCGGCGATGCCGAATGCGGCGAGCGCGGCGTACGGCAGCAGCCGCACGATGGCGCGCATGGGCGCGGGATTCATGAACATGTGCGCCAGCGCGTACAGCCCGCAGATCATGATGATCGGCGTGTTGCCGAAGCTGAGCAGCAGGCCGATGCTCATCAGCAGGCCGAGCGCGACGGCCTCGATCGCGGCGCGCGCCCTGTGGATATCCTGTGGACGAACGAGGCGATCGGTGAGCAGGAGTCCGCTCACCGCAAGCAGGCCGAAGCCGCGGTCCCACTGCGAGACCCAGATCGACGCGCCGGCGACGAGCGGATAGGCGAGCGCCGCCAGCAATGCGGCTCGCTGCGACGCAGTGCGGCGGACGAAGAGATAGAGCGCGGGGATTACTGCCCACGCAATCAGCGTTTCGAGGAGGGAGCCGAGCACTCCGCCGGCGATGGCGGCGTCGCCGAGCGCCACGCCACCGTCGTCGAAGCAGGCCATCGGGCGTGCCCACGCGGCGATCGATGCGGCGAGGCTGGGGAACGCCTCGAACGGCAGGCGCGTGAAGAAAAAGATCAGCGGCAGGCCGGGTGGATGGCGTTCGGCGTGCACGGTGTAGCTTTCCATTTCCTGCGCGAAGCGGCCGAGCCATGCGCCGACGTCCTGCACGCGCGCGCCGACGGTCCAGTAGCCGCCGGTGAAATCGGAGAACTGGCGCAGCAGCAGTGCGCGCAGCGGGTGTGGCTCGACGACGGCCGTGGCGGCCGTCTGCAGCAGCATGCCGGCGAAGACGGCGAGCGCGACGACGGCGACGGCGCGGCGGCCGACGATGCGTTCGGCGCGCGCGGCGATCCACAGCGCGAACGAACTCCACGCGAGCAGGCCGACGATCAGCGGCGCCAGCGATGCGGGCGATGGCGTCCCTCTCTCCCAGAGCACGATGGCGCGTGAATCCGAGAACAACACGGCAGCGGCGTAGACCAGTGCCGGCAGCGCCGTAAACAGCAGCGTGACCGCGCGGGAAGAGCGAGACATCGCGCGTGATTTTGCCACATGGCGGGTGCGGTACTGTGGCAAAATCTTGCCGCTCATGCAACTTCGTGCGCTACGTTCGACCGGGATATTCAGCCTGCTTACGATCGGAGCCTTCGTACTGCAGGCGGCGAATCTTGGGAGTCGCAGCCTGTGGCTGGACGAAGGCTTCACGTTGATGCGTATTTTCGGATCGTGGTCCGATCTATGGAGCAACACCGTCTACTGGAACGGCATACGGACGACCGACACGAATCCGCAGGTGT
>JBIIIA010000134.1:0-8136 GCA_044235195.1 Thermoflexales bacterium | reverse complement strand
CGGCGGCGGCCTCTGGACGAACGGGCGGCTCACTATGTCCGGCACGCAGGTGTTGTCGAACACGGCGTCAGGGATGGGCGGTGGCGTGCAGGCGAACGCCGGCTGCGACGTGGCGAATTCCGTGATTCGCGGCAACGTGGGGCAACGGGGCGGCGGCCTCGCATGCAGCAACGCGGCCAGCGTGTTTACGAACACCGAAATCATTTCGAATACGGCGATGGAATTCAGCGGCGGTCTGAATGTATCGAACGCCTCCCTCCGGATGACCGGCGGCGTCATCGAGCGCAACGTGGCGCAGCAATGGGGTGGTGGGGGGAGCATCGGCGACAATCTCGCCGTCATCAGCGGCACGCAATTCATCTCGAATGCGGCCGGGTTCGATACGGGCACGAATTCATGCGGCGGTGCGCTGGAAAGCGGCGAGACACACCTGACGAACGTGACGCTGCGCGGCAATTCCCACGAAAACAACGAAGGGGGTGCCTGCATGTGGGGCGCCACGTGGTTGACGAACACCCAGTTTCTGTCGAACGTGGCGGGGCTCACCGACGGCGCGCTTGGCGCCTATGGCAGCATGTTGTCGATCGTCGACAGCGTGCTGCAGGGCAATCAGGCGGTGGTGCAGTGGAACGGCGGGTTTTTCTCGAGCGGTCCTGTACTGATTCAACGTTCGCGCATCGTCGGCAACTCTGCTGCGCAGGACAGCGCCGGCTTCTACGGCAACAGCAGTGCTTCCATCGTAGACAGCCTGATCCAGGGCAACACGGCCGGCACGATGGGTGCCGGGTTCTGGCTGCTGGGCTATCTCGAGATGACCAACACGCAGGTGTTGTCGAATTCGGCGGTCACCAACGGCGGCGGCGGACTCGCCGACGGCGGCGGCCGGATCGTCGGTTCGACGTTCCAGGGCAACAGCGCGTCCAGCAGCGGCGGCGCTCTGATGGTTCAGGGCGGTGAATGGCAGATCATCGACAGCACGTTCGAAGGCAACACCAGCACCAATGACGGCGGCGCTCTCTTTTTGTCCGACCGAGCTCCGACGCGCCCTGCCGCGGCGAAGGGCCTGATGCGAGGCAGCAGCGACGGCCATTCGGTCTTCGTGGACGAATCCGCGCATCTGCGCGCGGCCGGTGCGGCCGGCAAGGACGCGCCCGTCGATGCGGCTGGTTCGGGGGAACCGGTAGGCTACACGCTGCTGCAGAATGTGACCTTCCGCGGCAACCACGGCAACTTCGGCGGTGGAGTTTCGAGCATCCACGCGCTCACGCTCAGTCATGTGTCGTTCATCGACAACCAGGCGAATCTCTTCGGCGGCGGCGTGTACGCCAACAACGGCAGCTTGTCCATCAGCGATCGCATCACCGCCACGGGGAATTCCGCAGACAGCGGCGGCGCTATGTTGGTGAGTCCTCCCATTGCAATTCCCGCTGGCTATTTCGCAAACAACTCTGCCCTCACCAGCGGTGGTGTGCTGTTTGCGAACGACGAAGTGCGGATCAGCAACGCCACGGTGTACGCGAACACCTCCGGCGGCACCTCCGGCGCGGTGCACAGCCAGGGTGCGGTGATGGTGACGAACACGCAGTTTCTGTCGAACTCGGCGCAGAGCTTAGGCGGCGCGATCAACGGCGACGCCGTCGTGCTGGTCGGCGCCGTCATCAGCGGCAACGTCGGCGCGCTCGGCGGCGGCGTATACGGCCAAACGTCCGTCACTGCCGTCGACAGCAGCATTCAGGACAACGTCAGCACGGCCGAAGCCGGCGGCGGACTGGCGACCAGCGGCGCACTGATCATCTCGAATACGTCGGTGATGAACAACAGAACGGCTGGGGCCGGCGGCGGCGCAGTAGGGATGAACGCCATCGTGCGCGACTCGACGTTCATTTCGAACTCCGCGGCTGTGCAGGCCGGCGGTCTGTTCGCGTTCGCTGCGGACATCGACGGGGCGCGCTTCGAGCGCAACGCATCGGATCAGATGGCCGGTGGATTATTTGTGGTCGGCACCGCAGCGATGACCGACGTCGTGATTCTGTCGAACACGGCGGCGAGCTACGCCGGCGCTGCAGTGGTCGGCGGCAGTGTGGTGTCGGTGGTGGTGCAGGGCAACGTGGCGACGGAATACGTAGGTGGACTCGCCGTGATCAACGGCGGTGAGCTCGTGCTGACGGATGGCCGCATCGTCGGCAATCGCGCGTCGACCGCGGCGGCGCTGGGCGTCGCCGATGCGTCGACGATGACGGTGCGCAGCAGCACCATCGACGGCAACGCGGCCACCGACGACGCTGCCGGCACCATCGTCGAAAGCTATGGCTTCCTCGCGGTTGAGAACAGCACGCTGAACGACAACGATGCCTGGGCGGCGGTGGCGCTGTCCGGGACGGCGCTGCTGACGAACACCACGGTGTTCAGCACCAGCGGCATCGGCATGATGATCACCGGGACGGCCGGGACGTACAACTTCGCCAACAACCTGGTGGCCGGCAACGGCGGCGCGGCGTGCGGAACGCTCGGGCCGACGTTCGACGGTTCGCACAACATCGCCGACGACGACTCGTGCGGCTTCACCACGACGGCGGTGCGCGGAGCGGGCGTCGGTGCGTTCGGCGCACACGGCGGCGTTCGGCCGACGCTGGCGCTGCTGCCGGGTTCGCCGGCATTGGACGTCGGCGACGATGCGACGTGTCCGGCGACCGACGCGCGCGGCATGAGCCGCGTCGGGACGTGCGACGCCGGCGCCTATGAATCGCGCGGCTTTCGCATGTCGATTACGAGCGGCGGTGTGCAGACGACCTCGGTGAAGAGCGCCTTCGCGCAGCCGCTGGTGGTGACGTTCGCCAGCAACGGCGGCGAAGCGCTCGGGCCGGGCGGCATTCTCTCGATCACGCTGCCCTCCGCCGGCGCCGGCGTCACGCCGAGCGTGCCGATCCGCGCATTCAGCGCGGCGAACGGTGCGGTGACGACTACGCTGACGGCGAATGCGATCGCCGGTCGCTACGCCGTGACGCTTACCGCGAGCGGCATCGTGACGGCGCTGCAGACGAGCTACGTGAACTTCGTGCCGAGCCTGACGGTGATCACCACCGGCAACGGCATCGGCAGCGTGACGGGCACGCCGGCCGGCATCGACTGCGGCGTGACGTGCACCGTCGAAGCCGATTCCGGCGAAGTGATGACGCTGACGGCGACGGCGGACCCGACATCGGTGTTCGCCGGCTGGACAGGTGAATGCAGCGGGACGAGCGACTGCGTGGTGACCATCACCGCCGTACATCGCGTGACGGCGACGTTCACGCTGAAGTCGAACGACGCGAACTTGAGTGGACTGGCGCTGAGCGCGGGCGTGCTGACGCCGGCGTTCCTCTCGAGCACCACGAGCTACACGGCGGCGGTGAGCTACGCCACGACGACCGAAATCCTGACGCCGACGCTGAGCGACGCCGGTGCGACGTACAGCGTGACGGGTGCAGCCGGCGAGTGCGCGGCCGGGTGCGCGCTGGCCGTGGGAGACAACCTGATCACGGTGACCGTGCTGGCGTCGAACGGCACGACCACGAAGACCTACGTAGTGACCGTGACGCGGGCGGCTGCGCCCGCGCCGACGCCGACGGCAACCGCGACGGCGACGGCGACCGCGACGCGCACGCCGACCACGCCGGCAGCGACGGCGACACGCACGCCGACCACGCCGGCACCGACGGCCACTGCGACGGCGACGCGCACGCCGGCAGCGACGGCGACGGCGACCGCGACACGCACGCCGATCACACCGGCACCGACGGCGACGGCGACCGCGACGCGCACGCCGGCGGCGCCGACATTGACCGCGATGTGGCCGCGCACCGGGATTCCGGCAGGCGGCATGCCGGTGGCAGTGTTCGGCGGCGGACTGGCGGGAGCGACGGGAGTCGATGTGAACGGCCTGCCTGTGACGCCGTACACGGTGACGAGCGACGGGCGCATCGACTTCGTGATGCCGCCGGGGGTGGCGGGATCGACGGTGAGCGTGACCGTGCGCCTGGCGAGCGGCGATTTGACGCTGGCCGAAGCGTTCCGCTACGAAGCGCAGGCGAGCGGGAGCGTGGATGCGGCCGCGGGCGGCATCGTGACGACGACGAGCGGCGTGACGCTGACGGTGGCCGCGCTGCCGGTGAGCGGAACGGTGCTGGTGACGCTGGTACCGGTGGCGCCGCCGACGACGACGCAGGGCAGCGTGCTGCTGTATTCGTTCGCGCTGAGCGTGACGCTGGACGGGAAGCCGCTGCTGTCGGCGGCGAACGCCGTGCGCGTCGACTACACGGTGGACGGCGTGCCGACGATCGCGGGCGAGCAGCCGTGGGCATTCGAACAGCAGGCCGACGGGACGTGGGCGCTGGTGGGCCTGCAGACGTATACGCCGGCGACCGGGCGTTTGTCCACGCGGGCGCAGGCGGCGACGAACTACGTAGTGACTATGGCGCGCGCGTTCCAGCAGCGCATGCCGTATGTGAGGCGGTGAGAACACCGCCTCATGCATTGACACACCCGCGAAACCGCGTATACTCGTCAGGCTTGTCTGCCTGAACTACGTCGACCGACAACGTGAAACGAATCACAACGAGGCTGCCGTCGAAGGACGGCGGCCTTTTGTTCTGACGGGGCGGGCGAAAAAACAGGGTGATAAGAGTGCTGCGCGGCGAAAACCGACCGTAGCGGCAAACACACGAAGCGAAAAAACAGCTATGCCAACGATCAACCAACTCATCCGCAAAGGCCGCAAGCCGAAGAAGGCTCTGAGCAAGGCGCCGCAGCTGCAGTTCACGACGAACTTCCTGAAGGGCGGGAAGCGCACACTGCAGCCGAAGGGAGCGCCGATGAAGCGTGGGGTGTGCACGGTAGTGCGCACGCAGACGCCGAAGAAGCCGAATTCGGCGCTTCGCAAGGTGGCGCGCGTGCGCCTGAGCAACGGCGCGGAAGTGACGGCCTACATCCCGGGCGAGGGGCATAAGCTGCAGGAGCACTCGGTGGTGATGGTGCGCGGCGGCCGCGTGAAGGACCTGCCGGGCGTGCGTTATCACATCGTGCGCGGGACGCTGGACACGGACGGCGTGGACAAGCGCATGCAGAGCCGCAGCAAGTATGGGGCGAAGCGGCCGAAGAAGGGTGCGGCGGCGGCGCCGGCCAAGGGCAAGAAGTAATCCCGGAATTCGGAGCGCGCGCGTAGGACGGCGCCTGATTTGCGGAACTCGGAACATTAACAATGCCACGAAGAAATTCACCTCCCAAGCGGGTTATCCCCGGAGATTTGAAGTACGGCAGCGACAAGCTGCAGCGGCTGATCAACCGCGTGATGATGAGCGGCAAGAAGAGCGTCGCGCAGCGCGTTGTTTACACGATGATGGACGTCGTGGAAGACAAGGCGAAGAAGCCTGCGATGCAGGTGTTCGAAGATGCGATGCGCAATTTGTATCCGGCGGTCGAGACCAAGCCGCGCCGCGTCGGCGGCGCGACGCTGCAGGTTCCGGTCGAGGTGAACCCGTATCGGCAGGAGAGCCTGGCCATGCGCTGGCTGATCGGCGCGGCGCGCAGCCGCCCGGGCAAGTCGATGGCGGAGAAGCTGGCTGCGGAGCTGATGGATGCGTCGAACAACACCGGTTCGGCGGTGAAGAAGCGCGAAGAGACGCACAAGGCGGCGGAAGCGAACCGCGCGTTTGCGAGCTTCCGCTGGTAGGGTCGGCGAGCCGCGCGATGAGAGGCGGGCGCATTCTGCGCCCGCCTTCTTTGCGCACGGCGCCGGACAGGGAACGACGAAATGGCTGCTAAGGAATACCCGCTCGAAAAAGTCCGAAACATCGGCATCATCGCGCACATCGACGCCGGCAAGACGACGACGTCGGAGCGCATCCTGTATTACACAGGCAAGACCTACAAGATCGGTGAAGTGCACGAAGGCGCCGCGACCATGGACTACATGGCGCAGGAGCAGGAACGCGGCATCACGATCACCGCTGCCGCGACCGTGTGCTTCTGGAAGGACATCCAGATCAACCTGATCGACACGCCGGGACACATCGACTTCACGGCCGAAGTGCAGCGCTCGCTGCGTGTGCTCGACGGCGGCGTGGTCGTGTTCGACGGCGTCGCCGGCGTCGAACCCCAGTCCGAAACGGTGTGGCGCCAGGCGGACAAGTACGAAGTCCCCCGCATCTGTTTCGTCAACAAGCTGGACCGCATGGGCGCCAGCCTGGTGCGCTGCATCGACATGATCGTCGATCGCCTGGCGGCCAAGCCGCTGCAGATGCAGCTGAACGACGGCCTCGAGGGTGAATTCAAGGGCATTGTTGATCTGTTGCACATGCGCTACTTCACCTTTACAGGTGAGAAGGGCGAGGACATCCACGAGGGCGACGTGCCTGAGTATCTTCTGGATGATGCCAAGCGCTTGCGCGAGAAGATGATCGAAACCGTCGCCGAGACCGACGACGCGCTGCTCGAGAAATATTTGTCCGGTGAAGTGCCGACGATCGAAGAGCTCGCGCCGGCCATCCGCAAGGGCACGATCGAGCGCAAGTTCTTCCCTGTGTTCTGCGGCTCGGCCCTCAAGAACAAGGGCGTGCAGCTGGTGCTCGACGCCGTGCACGATTACCTGCCTTCGCCGCTCGACATCGCCCCGCAGACGGCGATCGACACCAACACGGATCAGCCGGTGGTGCGCAGTGCCAACACGAAGGAGCCGTTCTCGGCGCTCGTGTTCAAGGTGATCAGCGACCCGACGGGCATGGGCAAGCTGGCCTTCTTCCGCGTGTATTCCGGCCAGATCAACCAGGGCGACATGGTGCTGAACAGCACCAAGGACCGCCAGGAGCGCATGTCGCGCATGTATCAGATGCATGCGAACAAGCGCGAGGCGATCGCCACGGTCAGCGCCGGCAACATCGGCGTGGCGCAGGGCTTGAAGGACTCGATCACCGGCGATACGCTGTGCGATCCGAACAACCCGGTGCTGCTGGAGACGATTTCGTTCCCCGAGCCGGTGGTGAAGCTGGCGATCGAGCCGAAGACGGCGACCGACCAGGACAAGATGGGCAAGGCGCTCAAGGCGCTGAGCGACGAAGATCCGACGCTGCACGTGGCGACGGACGTCGAGACCGGCCAGACGACGCTGGCGGGCATGGGTGAGCTGCACCTGGACGTCATCGTCGACCGCATGAAGCGCGAATACGCGGTCGAAGTGCGCGTGGGCAAGCCGATGGTGGCGTATCGCGAGTCGATCACGCGCCCGGCGAAGGCGCGCCACGTGTACAAGCGTCAGACGGGCGGCAAGGGCCAGTTCGGCGACGTCGGACTCGAAATCGAACCCAACGAGAAGGGCAAGGGCTTCGAGTTCCTGAACGAGATCGTGGGCGGCACGATTCCGCGCGAGTACGTCCCAGCCGTCGAGAAGGGCATCCGGGAAGCGCTGGAGGGCGGCGTCATCGCCGGCTATCCGATGGTCGACATCAAGGTGCACCTGGTGGACGGTTCGTTCCACGAAGTGGACTCGTCGGAAATGGCGTTCAAGATCGCCGGTTCGATGGCGATCAAGGATGCGGTGGCCAAGGCCGGCGGCGTGCTGCTGGAGCCGATGATGCGCGTGGAAGTGACCGTGCCCGACGATTACACCGGCACGGTGGTGGGCAACCTGAACAGCCGCCGCGGCATGATCAACTCGATCGACCAGCGCGGCAATGCGCAGGCGGTCAACTCGTTCGTGCCGCTGTCCGAAATGTTCGGGTATGCGACCGACCTGCGCGGCATGACGCAGGGACGCGGCAACTTCGTGATGGAATTCGATCATTACGCCGAACTTCCGAAGAACCTTGCAGCCGAGCTGATCAAGGGCGAGGACGGCAAGAAGTAAACAGGGAGTCCGAGGAGTAATAGCAACCATGGGAAAGGAAAAGTTCGTACGAAACAAGCCGCATGTGAACATCGGCACGATGGGCCACATCGACCACGGCAAGACGTCGCTGACGGCGGCGATCACGAAGGTGTTGGCGATGAAGGGCAAGGCGTCGTACATGGCGTATGACCAGATCGACAAGGCGCCGGAAGAGCGGGAGCGCGGCATCACGATTTCGATCGCGCACGTGGAATACGAGACGGACAACCGTCACTATG
>JBIIIA010000133.1:0-8154 GCA_044235195.1 Thermoflexales bacterium | reverse complement strand
GCCGCGCCCGCCGCTCGTAGAACCGCACCAGCGAGAACGTCCCCGCCTCCAAATCCTGCACGATCAGCGACGTGATCAGATACCCGCTGATCACGAAGAACACGTCCACCCCGACGTAGCCACCGCCGAAACCCGGCACGCCAGCGTGATACAAGATCACCGCCAGCACCGCCACCGCACGCAGGCCGTCGATTTCAGGGCGGTAGGTCGGGGAGGGGGTCATGGGCGGGAAGTGTAGCGGGGGAAGTAGATAGTGGTTAGTGATAGTGGATAGTGATAGTGGATAGTGGGTTGTCGATTGCTCACAATCTGTAATGACTCAAGCCGTAGCTACTCAGGCCTAAATCAGTATTTCCCGCGAAACACGCCAATAAAAATAGACTCGCCCGAGTCGCCGGCGCTATCACTATCGACTATCACTATCCACTAACACTCTCCACTCCCACCCCAACATGGGACAATTCCTCTCATGTCAAAACAATACAAACAGGCCGAGGACATGCACCTCGACTCGCAGAAGAAGTACACCGCCGTGTTCACCACCGGCAAGGGCAAGATCAGCATCGAGCTGTTTCACGTCAAGGCGCCGATCACCGTCAACAATTTCGTCTTCCTGGCGAAGGAAGGCTTCTACAACGGCACGACGTTTCACCGCGTCATCAAGGATTTCATGATCCAGGGCGGCGACCCGACCGGCACCGGCACCGGCGGCCCGGGCTATCGCTTCAAGGATGAATTCCGCGCCGACCTCAAGCATGACGTCCCCGGCATCCTCTCGATGGCCAACGCCGGCCCCGGCACCAACGGCAGCCAGTTCTTCATCACGCACGTCGCCACCCCGTGGCTCGACGGCCGCCACACCGTCTTCGGCAAGGTCGTCGAGGGCATGGACGTGGTCAACTCCATCCCCGAGCGCGACCCGATGCGCGCCAAGACGCCCGGCGAGACGCTGGTGTCGGTGGAGATCGTCGAAGAGTAGATATCATCCATGCTCGGCGTCTTCGACTCCGGCGTCGGCGGGTTGTCGGTCTGGCGCGAGTTGGCGGCGCTGCTGCCCGACGCGCCGATGATCTACCTCGCTGATCAGGCGCACGTGCCGTACGGCCCGCGCCCGCTGGACGAGGTGCGTCGTTTGAGCGAGCGCTGCGCGCGCTGGCTGATTGCGCAGGGCTGCGGCACGATCGTGGTCGCCTGCAACACGGCCTCCGGCGCGGCGCTCGACGCGCTGCGCACAGCGCATCCGGATGTGCAGTTCATCGGTGCCGAGCCGGCCGTCAAGCCGGCGGCGCTGGCCACGTGCTCCGGCATCGTCGGTGTGCTGGCGACACAGACGACCTTCGCCAGCGCGCGCTACGCCCGGCTGCTGGCGCGCTTCGCCGCCGGCGTGCGCGTGCTCGAGCAGCCCTGCCCGGAGTGGGTGACGCTGGTCGAATCCGGCGACGCGCTCGCTCCGCGCGCCGTGCCGATCGTCGAGGCCCGCGTGCGGCCGCTGCTCGACGACGGCGCCGACGTGCTGGTGCTGGGCTGCACGCACTTCCCGTTTCTCCTCCCCGCCCTGCGCACGGTCCTCGGCGACGCCGCAGCCGTGCCATGCATCGATTCCGCGCCGGCCATCGCGCGCGAGGCCGCCCGGCGCTACGCCGGCTCACACACGGCATCGCCGGCGCGCGCGCTTTTCACCACCGGCGACGCCGCGCAGTTTTCGCAGCTCGCCTCGGCGCTGCTGCACGCGCCGGTGCATGCGACGCACGTCGACTGCTAGCGCGTGCATCCGGCCGACTCACTTCGCGGGAGCATCTTCCAACAGCGTCGTATCCATGAAATCCGCCGGCTTTTTCGCTGCGGCACCTTCGACTGTTTTCGACAACAGCTCGATCTCCAACTGCAGCGCTTGCGTCGACGGATACGCAGCGTCATCCATATATCGACCGACCATTTTCTCGAACCCGACCTGCAGCAGCGCCGCATCCTTCTGCGCATCGAGCTTGGCATATTCGGCGAGCGCCGCCTGCATGCCCTCGGCATCCGTTTTCGCACGAACGGCGGCCGTCTTCAACGCGCGCACGAAACGCAGATACATATCACGGCTGGCAGCGATGCGTTCGCGCCGCGCAGCATACGCGCCACCCATTCGATCCGGAGCAGACACTTCATCGGGACCCACCAGCACCACCAATCCCTTTTTCTCCGCAAGATGCGCATCCATCACGGTGCTCACGAACGTTGCCGACGCATTTCCGCTCAGCACTGCCCCCAGCCGCTCCGCCTGCGTCGTCGTCCCCATGTCCAGAAACTCAACCTGATCCTCCGCCACGCCATATTCGGCGAGATACAGACGAAGCAGGCGATCGACCGGTGAACCCGGACGCTGCCCGGCAATTTTGCGGCCGATCAGATCCTGCGGCTGTCGCACATCCGGTGCAGCCACGAGAAATCCCTGGTTGCGGTTTAAGAACGAGGCGATGAACACGATATCCGCGCCGGCGGTGGTCGCTGCAACGACCGAATCTGCGCCGAGCGTACATGCGTCTGCCTCGCCGCTGGTCAACATGGCCACTGCGGGGGGATTGCCTTTGACGAAAATTTCCTCCACTTCGAGGCCGTTCTCGCGAAAGATGCCGCTGCGTGTGGCGTAGCGCGGCAGAAAATTCATTGCCGCACTCGAAGCAAAGCACAGGCGGAATTTGTCCACCTTCGCCTGCGGCGGCGTACTGCATGCGGCCACGATGAGCGTCGCGAAGATGAACGAGGGGATGCGAATTGCCATCGATGTAGATTTCATGTTGAGTTTTCTCCTTTGAACCCGGCTGCCCGGCTGCGGCCGCTGCGTTTTCACCCGTGGCCGCGATGCAAGAAAGCATCGATCGCCGCTGCGATTTCGGCGCTGCGACGGCCGATCACGATGTCGCGATGTGTACTGCGGGGCAGCACGATGGGGGCGAGGCCGGCAGGGCACAACTCGAGCCAGCGTCGGCGCACGTTCGGATTGCGTGCGAAGTCGTCGCTCATGACGTGCAGCACATCACCTTCATATGGCTGCGGCCGATGCCGCCAGGACGCCTCCGACACCTGCCGAAATTCGATGTCCGCAGCTGCAGCGGCGCCGCCGAGGCGATTCCGGATGCTGCGCAGGGGACTTCCGATCAATCGAGTGCGCAGCGAACCGAATTGTCGATAGCGAAGCATCGTCCCGAGCTCGGCGATGTAATCACGGATGTCCTGTTCATGCCTCGGCCGACGTCGAGCGGGCAAGCGCGAGGGATCGAGCAGCACCAAATGCAACTTGCGTTCTCCGTCCGCCGCGAGCAGGCGCGCAGTCTCCTGCGCGATGACCGAACCGCCGCAAATGCCGATCAACAGCGCTCCCCCCTGCGGCGCCAGGGCTCGGATTTCATCGGCACAGCGCTGCGCTCGTTCTACGATCGTGCCGTCTGCCGTTTCATTTCGCCCGAAGCGATATGCCGCGGCTCCGTACACGGGCATCGTTGCAGACAATGCCGTCGCCAACTGCTTCGACGCATAGAGTGGTTCCGACGTCATGGCGAATAGAAATGCTGTCACCGCCGACTCGGCCGAGCGCGCTATGCCACTGACGCCGAACGGCGTGAACATGCTGTCCGCGCCCACGATGCTGCGTCGACGCTCGGTAATCAGCAGCGCCTGTTCGATCAGCAATGAGCGCGCGGCGATGTCCGTCATCGTCAGGTGCACCCCCATCTGCTTTTCGATGCGATCGAGCAGTTGCATGACTTTCAACGAGTTGCCGCCAAGGAGATGAAAATCAGCGAAGCGATCGGCCACGGTCGTGCCGAGCAGTGACTCCCAGATCGCAGCCAGGCGTCGCTCAACATTGTCGACGAGTGATGCTGTCGGTCGATTCCTGTGCAACGGTAGGGGAACGTACGTATGCGCCGCAGCTGCCACCCCTGCACGATGACGCTTGCCGATGGACGTCGTCGCCAGCGCGTCGGTGACACGCAGATCCGTGGGAATCATGTACGACGGCAGCATCGTGCTCAAGCCGGCATACAGCGCAGCGACGTCGAGTGCGGCGCCGGGCACGGGTGTTAGCGCAGCCGCCAAAATGTCCTTGCCGTGAAGATACGCGCACGCATCCTGCACACCGGGCATGGCGAGCAGCGCTGCATCGACTTCGTTCAAGTCGATGCGATATATCCGTTCATTTTTACTACGTCGCCGCTGCGGCCGAAGATGCGCAGACGCCCCTGCTCATCGAGCGATGCCAAATCCTGCGTATCGAACAGCGGCGCCCCATCGTCGAATCGGCGTGTTCCGTTCCCCTCTCCCACATCACCGAGCGCATGACGGTCGCTGCGAACCAGTAGACGGCCGATTTCTCCGACAGGCGCATCGCTCCCATCCTCGCGAACGATTCGCAGGGCAATGCCCGTGAACAGCCTTCCGACGGGCACCACATCGTCCGCGGCGAACTCATCGTAGCAGGTGTGCAACACACTGGCGATGCGTCCGGTCTCGGTGGACGTATAGCGCATCTGCACATCCGCATCAGGTGACAGCACCGACCACGTACGAGTGAGATCGCGCCCATAGATCTTGCCATTCAACGTCAGTCGTTTCAAGCGAACGTGCGCGCCGGACGGCAGCATATCCAGCCAGCGCCGATGCAGTTCGATCGTCAGCACAGCTTCGTCGATGCATTCTGCCTCGATGAATGACTGCAGCTCGGCCAGTCCACGGGTGTGCAGATCGTAGAACACGCCGGTGCGTCCGGCACAAAGCACACGCAGCACCGCGCTCATGCCACTCGCAAAGGACATCGAACGCATCAGCAGCTCGCGCTCGATGCGCGAATCTCTCGCGACGTGCACCCACTCGGCATCATTCCGATATCGGCGCTGACGCTGCATGAACGCTTTGGATTTTCCAGTGGTGCCGGACGTGAACACGATGGTCGCCGGTGCGTCAGGATCGCTGCTCGGCGTGGGCAACGCAGCGCTGACCGGCAACGGGGCATCGGCGGCTACGATCATCAGCCCGGTGACACCCAGCGCCTCTGCACGCTTACACAGCTCCGGCGTCACGCACAGCACACGCGCGCCGACGGATTCGATCTGCTCACGCAGTCTTGCATCCGGAGAATGCACATCGAGCACGCCGACGACCCGGCCAGCGCGCAGCACCCCGAGCACCAGCGCCGCCGTCGGGACATCGGTCGGCCCGAGCACCAGCACTGGCCGCGCAGCGTCATCGTGTGACGACGCAAGCAATCGGCGCGCGATGCAGTCGGCTTCGGCGGACAGTTCCGCGTAGGTGTAGCGGCGCGTGCCGCACAGCGCCAGCCGATCCGGGAAACGCAATGCCACACGCTGAAAGGCGTCGATGATGCCGTGCGTCATGATGGCGTCCCCTACCACTCATCACCGGCCATCACCAGACGGACGCTGCCACCCACACCTCTCCAGTGTGCGCATGAATCACACACCGATGCACTCCGTGGTGCAAAATTGCTCGTCTGCATGCGCCGCGCACTGTATTACGTTGACCGCTCACCACCGACGCGCAGGTGCGCCGCCGTTTGGGGCAGCTTGCTCACGCCTCACCCCCTGACCCCCTCTCCCCCTCAATTTCGCTCCAGCTCTGACTGAGAAACGCTCATAACGGCGCGCGAAATTTCGGCGGAGAGGGGGCAAACGCCGACACGCTCCCCCTCTTCGCCGAGATTTCGCGTGCTTACCAGTACTTTGCTCGACAGAAAAGTAAGCGAAATCGAGGGGGAGAGGGGGCAGGGGGTGAGGCGTAGGCGACGGTGAAATTTCGCCCCTCTCCCCTCTCCCCCTCGTACAATACCGATCGCCGTTTATGCAGCGAACGAACCGATCGTCCTCCGCGCCGCGCAGTGCAGCGCAGCGCCGCTATCACACCGTCGTCACTGCGCTGCAGGCGCTGGTCGATGTGATCAGCCTGGTCAGCGCGCTCTACCTGGCGTTCAAGCTGCGCGCGCTGCTGCCCATCCCGGAGCCGGCGCGCATCTCGCTGCGCTTCCTCGAGTTCTGGCCGCTCATCGTCATTCAGACGGGCTGCATCATGATCTCGTTCTTCTTCGCGCGCATGTATCACCGCGGGCGCGTGCGCTACAGCAGCGACGAACTGACCGCCATCTTCTCGGCGATCTCGATCGGCACGCTGTGGAGCATCGCCGCCACGGCGCTGGCCTTTCAGGAAGATCACCCCATCGCGAACTTCCCGCGCGCGGCGCTGGTATACGCCTGGCTATTGAGCGTGGCGCTCGTCATCGTGCTGCGCGCGCTGCTGGCGCGGGCGCAGCGACTGCTGCAGCGCCGCGGCGTCGGCCGCACGCGCGTGGCGCTCGTCGGCGCCGGTGAGCCGGCCGAGACCGTGCTGCAGCGCATCCGCGAAACGCCGCGCCTGGGCTACGACCTCGTCGGCATGGCGTCCACAGACGGCGCCCCTCCGCCGGCGGACGTGCGCTCGCTCGGCAGCGTCGACGACATCGGCGCGGTGATCGCGCGCGAGGGCATCGAGGAAATCATCATCGCCATCCCCGAAGCCACCAACGACGACCTCCTGCAGGTGATCTCGCGCTGCGACCGCAGCAGCATCGGCATCAAGGTTGTGCCCGATATGTTCCAGATCATGGCCGGCCAGCTCAGCATCGACGAACTCGGCGGCGTGCCCCTGCTCAACATGCGCGACGTGTCACTGCGCGGCTGGAAGCTCACCCTCAAGCGCGCCATCGACATCGCCGGCAGCGCCTTCGGCCTCGTCGCCGGTGCGCCGCTGTTCTTCCTCACCGCGGCGCTCGTCAAGCTCGATTCCCCCGGCCCCGCCCTCTTCACGCAGGAGCGCATGGGCCTCGACGGTGAACGCTTCCCCGTCTTCAAGTTCCGCACCATGCGCGTCGACGCCGAAAAGCTCGGCCAATGGACGACCAAGGACGACCCGCGCCGCACGCGCCTCGGCACGCTGCTGCGCCGCACCAACATCGATGAACTGCCGCAGCTCATCAACGTGCTGCTCGGGCACATGAGCCTCGTCGGCCCGCGGCCCGAACAGCCGCGCTTCGTCGAACAGTTCCGCGCCAGCATCCCGCGCTACATGGAACGCCATCGCGAAAAGGCCGGCCTCACCGGCTGGGCGCAGGTCAATGGACTGCGCGGCGACACCTCGATCGAGGAACGAACCAAGTACGACCTGTGGTACATCGAGAACTGGTCGGTCTGGCTCGACATCAAGATCATCCTGCTGACGATCTGGCAGACGATCGTGCGCGACAACAAGAATGCGTATTGAGTAGAGAGTCAGCGTGACGGATCAGATGCATCCCGCGCGCCGGCCAGCGCGCTCCGGATTGCCGCGGCCATCGGCTCCGCGGCTTTCCCGATTACGATGTCGCGATGCGTGGTCCCGGACATACAGGCCACCTCGTAACGGCCGCTGCACATCTTCGTCCAGTCTTTGCGCGCCGCCGAAAATCGCTCCGTCTCCTCACTCGTCACGATCAACGTACGGCCGCTGTACGGGGACACCCGGCTGCGCCACGCCGCACGGCTCGTGGCCACGTGCATCTCGTGCATCCGACGATGGCGTTCGCTCACCAGGCGCAGTGCGTTGCGCTTGATGCCCCCCAGAAAATACGTCTTGAGCCGGCCGTACTGCCGATAGCGCAGTAGTTCGAATCCGTAGCTCAGGTGGTCGCCGATCGTCATCTCGTGACGCGGTCGCGCCCGCTCGCGAGCCACCGTCGGATCCAGCAGCACTACCAGCTCGGGCTCTTTTCCCTGCGCCTGCAGCCACTGGGCCATCATGAGGGCGTAGCGCGAGCCGCTGCACACGCCGATGAGCACCACGCCGGCATTCGTGATCACGGTCCGCAGCGTCTGCAGATACGCATCCGCGAGGACGTCCGCGGAGGCGATCGGCTGCTCGTTCGGTGACAACCCAAGGGGTTGCAGCACGTGAACCGTGCGCTCCCTGCCCAGCGCTTTCGCCAGCGGCATCTGCTCGATCGCCGTTCCGTTGCTCGGGGGCACCACGCAGATCGGCGCGCCCGCGCCCTGCTCCGCGAAGGTCACCAGCGCCGGCCGGCTCGCCGATTCCGCCGGGCCGCGCCGCATTCGTTCGTTCACCAGAACCGCCTGCTCCAGCAGCGAC
>JBIIIA010000132.1:0-8165 GCA_044235195.1 Thermoflexales bacterium | reverse complement strand
GGAATCAGCGAAATCGTCGCCAGCCGAATCTCCGCGCCGTAGCGCTGGGCCAGGTCGATGGCGACCGGGAGCGCCGCTTCAGAGGGGACCGAGCCGTCGAGAGGGACGAGGATCTTTTTGAACATGACGTTGATTGTCGTTGTACTGCAAGACTGCGCCGGCGGCATCCGCCCAGGGTTTGGCCTTTCGGCCAGGTTTTCGCTAGGCGAATTTCCGGTACCGCGACCGCAGACCCTCTCTATAGTCGCGCATGGTGCGCGCAGTCGCACACGTTATGTGTTTTTGTTCGCAGCACACCCGGAAGAATCTGCAGCTCCATCTCGAGACGCTGAGCTGCGAGATCGGCCCGCGGCCGGTCGGTTCGGCTGCCAATCGTCGAGCGGAGTCGTACATCGCTGCGCAGTTGGAGCGCCTCGGTTACACGGTGCGCCGTCAGCAGTTCGAGTGCGAGGATTGGCGATTGGAGAACGTGGACGTAGAAGTGGACGGCGTTCACATGCCGGTGCGGCCGAACAACTATTCGAGGGCGTGCGATGTGCGTGCGCCGCTGGTGACGGCGCATACGATCGAAGACCTCAAATCGCAGGATCTGCGCGGGCGGGTGGTGGCGCTGCACGGCGGGCTTTCGGCGGATCCATGGCAGCCGCGGCATTTTCGCTTTTTCAGCATTCGTGATCAGCTGCATCTGCGGGAGCATCTGGAGCGTGCGCAGCCGGCGGCGGTGATCACGATCAGCCCGCGCAACGAACATGTGCGGCCGATCATCGAGGACGGCGAATTTCACATTCCGTCGGTGACGGTGAGTGCATCCGTCGGTGCGCAGCTTCTGGCGGCGGAAGGACATGCGGTGCGCGTATGCGTCGACAGCCGTTCGCAGCCGGCGATGGGGGCGAACGTCATCGCGGACGGGCCGGTGCATCTGCGCGGCGCGGCGCCGCAGGTGCTGTTGTGCGCGCACTACGACACCAAGCATGAATCGCCGGGGGCGCTGGACAACGCATCGGGCGTGGCGGCGATGATGGCGCTGGCGGATCGCCTGGCGCGACGGCGTGACGTAGAGGTGCAATGCCTGGCGTTGAACGGCCACGACCATTTCGCCGCGCCCGGGCAGCAGGCATATCAGGAGTTTCTCGGAGCCACGCGCGCCAGTCTCGATCTCGTCGTGAATTTCGACGACATCGGCTACGAGACAGCGGCCAACACCGTGGCGTTCATGGGATGCAGCGAGCGATTCGTGACGCAGGCACGTGAATACGTCGCCCATCATGGCGCCGGGCTGCTCGAGATCGGGCCGTGGCCGCAGGGCGATCACGCCGCCTTCTGGTATGCCGGCGTGCCGAGCGTGGCCTTCACCTCGGAAGCATCGTTCGCGCTGCCCGATCGCATCACCCACACCCCGCTCGACGTCGCCGCCAACGTCAACGTCGACAGCATCTGCGATGTCGTCGCTTTCGTCGAAGAGGCGTTGATCGATGGCCTCGCGGTGCTCCCCGCCAGAAGAATTCAGCAATCCTAGTCTTTCGTCCAGTCGTCGGCCAACCGTTAAGTCGGGGACGAAAACTCATTTACATCTCAGAATTACGCACGTCCCCGAGAGTGAGCGCAGGTTCGCAGCAAGGGATGAACGACCGAAAGCAGTTCGTTTGCAGTGTTTTAGCAGGGAAGCGGCTATTGCCCGATTTCCCCGGAGGAAAGACAAACATGTCTCAGATTCAAGCTCCCGTTTCGAAAGGTCACGTGAT
Organism: Thermoflexales bacterium; assembly: GCA_044235195.1. GTDB lineage: Bacteria > Chloroflexota > Anaerolineae > J036 > Brachytrichaceae > CANJQH01. Next base: position 6,423 of record JBIIIA010000132.1, on the reverse strand, counting down.
TCAGGATCCCCCGCTGGCGAAGTTCCTTTTCTCGGATCGCCGCTCGGCCGTGCTCTGGCTGGCGTTGCGCGTGTGGCTCGGCCTGCAGTGGATCAACGCAGGCTGGCACAAGACGCAGGAAGCGGCGTGGGTCGGCGGCGGTGCTGCTCTGAAGGGGTTCTGGGAGAACGCGGTGAAGATCCCGGAGAAGGGCAAGCCGGCGATCGCCTTCGACTGGTATCGCGACGTGATGAATTTCATGCTCCAGAACGGCTGGTATGACGCTTTGGGCAAGATCGTGGCCTGGGGTGAAGTTCTCGTCGGCGTCGGCCTGATCGTGGGCGCGTTCGTCGGTGTGGCCGCCTTCTTCGGCGCCTTCATGAACTGGAACTTCATCATGGCCGGTGCAGCGAGCACCAACGGCCTGCTGCTGGTCCTCGCGGTGCTGTTGATCATGGCCTGGAAGGTCGCCGGTTACTACGGTGCGGACTTCTTCCTGCTGCGCTGGATCGGCGTGCCGTGGAAGCCGGACGACGCGACGCCCGCAGTGAGCAACTCGCAGCCGAAGCCCAAGCTCACCTGACGAGCGCTTCGCAGCAACGCAATCGCACATCGCTCCCGGCCACTATGGTCGGGAGCTTCGCTTTTCGGCGGCCGGCAGTTGCATTCCGCGTACAGTGAAACTATGAATTCCACACTGGGTGGTGAACGTCGCAGCTACCATGCGCAGCCGTTGCTCGAAACAGTGAAGCAGCTCGACGCGCAGCTGGCGCATGGATTGAGCACGGAACAGGCTGCTGAACGCCTGCGCACCGGCGGGTACAACGAACTGCCGACGACGCAGAAGACTCCGCTGTGGCGGTTGTTCCTCGCGCAGTTCGCCGACTTCGTGGTGTTGATGCTGCTGGCAGCGGCGCTCGTATCGCTGCTGCTGGGGGATGTGATCGAGGCGAGCGCGATCCTGACGATCGTGGCGTTGAACGCGGCGATCGGCCTGGTGCAGGAGAAGCGCGCCGACGCGGCGCTGGACGAGCTGCGCAAGCTGTCGTCGCCGAATGCGACGGTGCTGCGCGACGGCATTCGCACATCCGTGCCGTCGCGCGAACTGACGCCGGGCGATGTGGTCTTTCTAGAGGCCGGAAACTTCGTCCCGGCCGACCTGCAGCTGGTCGAAGCGGTGAACCTGCAGGTCGACGAATCGGCATTGACGGGGGAGAGCGCGGCTGTGGCGAAGCGGGCGGAGGAAATCGTCGAGCCGGACGCGTCGATCGGCGAACGCGTCAACATGGTGTTCAGCGGCACATTGATCACGCGTGGGCGCGCGCGCGGGTTAACCACGGCAACCGGGCTGCGCACCGAGATCGGCATGATCGCGCGCATGATGAGCGGAATCGAAGTCGAGCAGACGCCGCTGCAGCGACGACTGAATCAGCTCGGCCGCACGCTCAGTGTGGCTGCGCTGGTATTGTCCGCGCTCGTATTCGTGGTGCTGGCGGTGCGCGAGACCGACGTTTCGCTGGTGGGGACGATCGGCCTGGTCGAGTATCTGGCGCGTGAAGGTGCGCTGTTGAACGAGATGTTCATCCTCGCCGTCAGCCTGGCGGTGGCGGCGGTGCCGGAGGGCCTGGCGGCGATCGTGACGATCAACCTGGCGATCGGCATGCGCGAGATGGTGAAGCACCATGCGCTGGTGCGTCGATTGAGCGCGGTCGAAACGCTGGGCAGCACCACGGTGATTTGTTCGGACAAGACCGGCACGCTGACGCAGAACGCCATGATCGTGGTCGAGGCGCTGGCGGGCGGCCGCAGCTACGGCGTCACCGGTCGCCGGTACGAGCCGGTCGGCGAATTTCGCGACGAGGTCGGCGCAGTGATCGACGTCGGGGCGGCAGCGCATGCGCCGCTGCGTGATCTGCTGCGCGCGGCGCTGAGCTGTTCGGATGCGCTGCTCGAATCGTGGGATGGGCAGACGCGCATGGTGGGCGATCCGACCGAAGGTGCGTTGGTGGCTGTCGCCGCCAAAGCCGGGCTGCATCGCGAGGCGGTGGACGCTGCGCTGCCGCGCGTGCAGGAAATTCCATTCGATGCCGACCGCAAACGCATGACCACTGTGCATCACGATGTTGCCGGCGATCGCGGCGTGGTGTACGTGAAGGGCGCGCCGGACGTACTGTTCGACATGTGCACGCAGTTCGTCGATGCCGACGGCGTACGCAGGCCGTTCACGGAAGAAGCGCTGCGTGCGGCTGCGGATGCGAACGAGGCGATGGCCGGCCGCGCGCTGCGTGTGCTGGCGGTGGCGACGCGCGAGGTCGATGCAGCGTTCGTCGCATCCGAAACAGAGCCGGATGCTTCGTTGGAAAGTGAGCTCATTTTTCTCGGTCTGCTCGGCATGCAGGACCCGCCGCGGCCGGAGGCGGCGGAGGCGGTGCGCATGGCGCGGGGAGCCGGCATGCGCACGGTGATGATCACCGGCGACAACCCGGCGACGGCGCGCGCGATCGCGGAGCGCATCGGCATCGATGCGGGCGGTGTGCTGGTGGGGGCCGATCTCACGCACATGAGCGACGACGACTTGGGCAAGCACGTGAGAGACGTGAGCGTGTACGCGCGCGTCGCACCCGAGCACAAGGTGCGCCTGGTGGGGGCATTCAAAGGGCTCGGGCACATCGTGGCGATGACGGGCGACGGCGTCAACGATGCGCCCGCGCTCAAGCGCGCCGACATCGGCATCGCGATGGGCATTGCCGGCACCGACGTCAGCAAGGAAGTGGCCGACATCGTGCTGACCGACGACAACTTCGCCAGCATCGTCAGCGCGGTGGCGCAGGGGCGCGTGATCTACGCCAACATTCGTAAATTCGTGTCGTATCTGCTCGGCTGCAACATCGCCGAGATCGCGATTATTTTGATCGCCACGCTGCTCGGATGGCCGAGCCCGTTGAGCGCCATCCAGCTGCTATGGCTGAATCTGCTGACCGACGGCGCGCCGGCGCTGGCGCTCGGCCTGGAGAAGGGCGAACCGGACGTCATGCAGCATCCGCCGCGCAAGCCGCACGAGCCGATCATCAATCGGCGCATGCTCGTGAATCTGATCGTGCAGTCGGCGTCGCTGGCGGCTGCCGTGCTCGGCGTGTATGCGATCGGACGACAGTGGCATCCGGCGCATGCCGCGACGATGGCATTCTTCACGCTGGCATTGGCCGAGCTGCCACTGGCCTACGTGGCGCGTTCGGAGCGTCATTCCGTGTTCGCCATCGGTTTGTTCACCAATCGACGCATGCAGTGGGCGGTGCTCCTTTCGCTGCTCGGCGTTCTGGCCGTGGTGTACGTGCCGTTCGCGAATCAGGCATTCGGCACGCTGCCGCTCGGTGCGGAGCATCTGGCGTGGATCATTCCGGCGGCACTGGCGCCGGCCGTCCTCACGGAAATCGGAAAAGCGGTGGCGACGAGGGCAGGGGGAGAGGCTCACAAAGGGACAGGGATTAGGGGATAGGGATTAGGGGGGGAGGGCGAGAATGGAACTCGAGGCATTCTGGAGCAAATCCGCGGAAGAGCTTGCGGCGCAGCTCGGCGCTTCGGGCGAAGGGTTGAGCGCGCAGGAAGCGCAGCACAGGCTGCGGATGCGCGAGGCGTCGACGCGGCGCAGGCGAGAGATGCCGACGTGGATGCGGCTGCTGTGGAATCAATTCAAGAGCCCGCTGGTGCTGCTGCTGATTTTCGCGATGGGGCTTTCCTTCCTGCTCGGCGAAGTAGTCGATGCGCTGGTGGTGATGTCGGTGATCGTCGCCAGCGCCGGGCTGGGCTTCGTGCAGGAATTTCGCGCCGGCAACGCCGTGGCCAAGCTGCTGGCGATGATTCGTGTGCGCGCGCGCGTGCTGCGCGACGGTGCGCCGTGCGAGGTCGCCGTCGAGGACGTCGTGCCCGGCGACGTGCTGCTGCTCGACGCCGGGGCCGTCATCGCCGCCGACTGCGTGCTGTTCTCCGAGCGCGATTTGTTCGTCGACGAAGCGACCCTGACCGGAGAGAGCTTTCCGGCGGAGAAGCACGTCGGCGTGTCCGCGCCGGACGATCCGCCGAGCCGGCGCGCGAACGCGCTGTTCCAGGGCACGCACGTCGTCAGCGGCACGGCGCGCGCGCTGGTGGTGCGCACCGGCGCGCAGACCGAGTTCGGGCGCATCCGGGCGCGCCTGGCGCATGCTGCGCCGATGACCGAGTTCGAGCGCGGCATCCAGCGCTTCGGCGGCGTGCTCGTGCAGACGACGCTGCTGCTCGTGCTGCTGCTGTTCGCCGTGAACGTGTATTTTCAGAAGCCGGCGGTGGATTCGTTTTTGTTCGCGCTGGCGCTGGCGGTCGGCCTGACGCCGGAGCTGCTGCCGATGATCGTGAGCGTGACGTTGTCGCGCGGTGCGCAGCGCATGGCACGGCGCAGCGTGATCGTGAAGCGGCTGTCGGCGATCGAAAACCTCGGCAGCATGGACGTGCTGTGCAGCGACAAGACCGGCACACTGACGGAAGGGCGCATGCGGCTGGCCGATGCGATCGGCGTCGACGGGACGACGCGTGGAGACGTGCGCGATGCCGCTTGTGTGAATGCCGCGTTCCAGTCCGGATTCGTCAACCCGATCGACGCGGCACTGCGCACATACGAGGGCACCGATGCATTGCGTGAGCGGCATCAAAAAATCGACGAGATCCCGTACGACTTCGTGCGGCGTCGATTGAGCGTCGCCGTCACCGGCGACGGCGGCGACATGTGGATGATCACCAAAGGCGCGGTCGACAACATTCTGCAGATCTGCATCGACGCGAAGGACGGCGAGGCGGTGCTGCCGATCGACGCCGTGCGCGACGAAGTGCTGCGATCGTTCAACGAGCACAGCCGCGCCGGGATGCGCGTGCTGGCGGTGGCGGAGCGGCGGCTGTCGGCGCATCGGCTGCTGACGCATCAGGACGAAGCCGGCATGACGCTGCTCGGCCTGCTGGTGTTCGAAGATCCGCTGAAGCCGAGCATCGGCGAGACGGTGCGCCGCATGAGCGAGCTCGGCGTGCGGCTGAAGCTGCTGACCGGAGACAACCGCTTCGTGAGCGAATCGGTGATGAAGCGCATCGGCGTTGCGTCGCCGTGCATTTTGACCGGATCCGAGATGCGGCATCTGGGCGACACGGCATTGGCGCAGCGCGTCGATGCCGTGGACGTCTTCGCCGAAGTCGAGCCGGATCAGAAAGAGCGCATCCTGTTCGCGCTGCGCCGCGCCGGGCATGTGGTCGGCTACATGGGCGACGGCATCAACGATGCGCCTGCGCTGCACGCGGCGGACGTGGGCATCTCGGTCGACGGCGCCGTCGACGTCGCCAAGGAAGCGGCGGACGTGGTGCTTCTGGAACATGAGCTGGACGTGCTGCTGCAGGGTGTGCGCGACGGTCGGGCGACCTTCGCGAATACGATGAAGTACATCTTCATCACCACGAGCGCCAACTTCGGGAACATGGCCAGCATGGCTGCGGTGTCGATCGGGCTGCCTTTTCTGCCGCTCCTGCCGAAGCAAATTTTGTTGAACAACTTTCTGTCGGACTTGCCGTCGCTGGCGATCGCCGGCGACCGAGTGGATGCGGAGATGTTGGCGCGGCCGCAGCGCTGGAACATCAAGCTGATTCGACGCTTCATGATCACATTCGGACTGGTGAGTTCGGCGTTCGACATGGCGACGTTCGCGTTTCTGCTGTGGGGGCTGCAGGCGAGCGAGCGTGAATTCCAGACGGGCTGGTTCGTCGAATCGCTGCTCACCGAGCTCATCATCGTGCTGGTGATTCGCACGCACATGCCGGCGTGGCGCAGCCGGCCGGGGCGCTGGCTCGCAGCGACGACGGCGCTCGTCGTCGTCGCCACGCTCGTGCTGCCGTACACGCCGATCGCCGGCTTGTTCAATTTCGTCGCGCTGCCGGTGCCGGTGATGGCCGGTCTGGCGGCGATCACTCTGCTCTACGCCGCGGCGTCCGAGGCGACCAAGCGGCTGATCTTTCGCAGGACGGAGTGAGCGACGATCGTGCGCAACTGGCCACCCGTTCGATGTCATGGCGTGCGCTGCGTCGTACGATGAAGCGGCCCGACGAAATTCAAACGACGACTGAATCGTCGTGCGTCGGGGAAGTTCATTTCGGGGAGCCGATCGTGCGACCGCGGCAATGCTGCTGCACCGAATGACTGCGCGGACCGTCGACCGTTTCCTCAACGGGGGTTTTCGATGGCAACCGATCTCGTTCGCAAGGCAATCGAGCCGATGAACCGCGACATGATGACGCTGCGCGACATGATGGAGCGATTCTGGGATGCGCCGAGCATGTGGTACCCATGGCGCGTGATGGATTCGGACGACGGGATGGATCGCAGCCTGCCGGCTGTCGACTTCGTCGAAAGCGCGGCGGAGTACACGCTGAAGGCGG
>JBIIIA010000131.1:0-8191 GCA_044235195.1 Thermoflexales bacterium | reverse complement strand
GCGGCTGCCCACCAATACCGCCAACTTCCGTGCACGCGTCAATCCGGTGTACACGAGCTTGCGCTCCAGCATCATGAAGTGGCTCATGAGCACCGGCATCACCACGCACGGATATTCCGAACCCTGTGATTTGTGGATCGAGATCGCATATGCCAGCGCCAACTGATCGAGATCGGTGAAGTCGTACTCGACGAGGCGTTCGTCTTCGAGGCGCACTTCGACGATCTGATCCACGGCATCGATGCGCGTAATGACGCCGCCGTCGCCGTTGAACACATCCATGTCGTAGTTGTTGCGCGTCTGCAGCACTTTGTCGCCCAATCGAAAGACGCGATTGCCGAATGCCTTCTGCGGCTTGTGCTCGTCCGACGGATTCAACGCTGCCTGCAATGCGCCGTTGAGCCACGCCACGCCACACTTGCCGTTGTGCATCGGCGCCAGCACCTGAATGTCCGCCGGCCGCAGCCCGAATTTCGCCGGAATGCGCCGCGCCACCAGATCGACGACCAGCGCCGCCGCCTTCTCCGCATCGTCCTCGGCGAACAGAAAAAAATCTTCGATGGCGCCGCCGGTCAGCGGCATCTCGCCGGCGTTGATGCGATGCGCATTCGTCGCAATCGCGCTGGTTTCGCTCTGTCGAAAGATGCGGTCCAGCCGCACCACCGGGATGCCGCCCGCCCCGATCAAGTCCGCCAGCACGTTGCCGGCGCCGACGCTCGGCAGCTGATCGGCATCGCCCACCAGCAGCAGATGCGCGCCGGTCGGCACCGCCTTCAGGAGCGTGTTCATGAGCAGCGTGTCCAGCATGCTCGATTCGTCGACGATGACCACGTCGGCCGGCAGCGGCGTCTCGGCGTCGAACTGCGGCTTGCCGCCCGGTCGAATCGCCAACAGCCGGTGCAGCGTCTTGGCTTCGAGGCCGGTCGCCTCGCTCAATCGCTTCGCCGCGCGGCCGGTCGGCGCCGCCAGCACGACGCGCTTGCGCTTGGCGCGCAGCACGTAAATCAGCGCGCGCATGCTGGTGGTTTTGCCCGTGCCCGGGCCGCCCGTCAGAATGCCGACCGGCTGCGTCAGCGCCATCACCACACCGTCCTTCTGCCGTTCGGCGAGTTCGATTTTCTCGGCGCTGGCCAGCCAGCCGAACATCACGTCGAAGTCGACCTTGCCGAACTCCGCCAGCAGATCGACGGCCGGCCGGCGCAGCCGCTCGATCTGCCGCGCAATGCCCTCCTCGGCGTGGAAGAACGGCATCAGATAAATCGCCGTCTCCTCCACCGGCGCCCCGTATTCGACCGGCTGCTCGCCGAGCTGCATCGGCGCCCCCGACCCGGCAGCCGGCACATTTTCGAACGAACCCGACGCGCCGCGGCGCAGCGGCTCGGCGTGCGCGCCGCGTTCGTTCACCAGCTCGTCGATGGCGTTCACCGTCGGAGCCATCTCGACCCCCAGCAGCTCCGCCGCACGCGCCGCGAGCTGTCCCCGCGTCTGATACGTGTGCCCCTCGTCCGTCGCCTCGCTCAATGCGAACAGCACACCCGCTTTGATGCGTTCCGGATCGTCCACGCGCACGCCCATCGCCAGCGCGATTTTGTCCGCCGTCTTGAAGCCGATGCCGTGCACCTCGCGCGCCAGCCGATACGGATGGTTTTTCGCGATCGAAATCGACGCATCCTTGTACTGTTTGTAGATGCGCACCGCCAGGCTGGTCGACACGCCGTGCCCCTGCAGAAAAACCATCACGTCTTTGATCGCCTTCTGCTCCGTCCACGCCGCGATGATTTTGCCCACCGTCTTCGGCCCGACGCCGGGCACCTCGTGCAGCCGCTGCGGCGCTGCGTCGAAAACCGCCAGCGTGTTCACGTCGAAGTGCGCCACGATCTTCTCCGCCGTGCGCGGGCCGATGCCTTTGATCAGCCCGCTGCCCAGATACTTGCGGATCCCCGTCGCCGTCGCCGGCAGAATCGATTTGTACGAATGCACCACGAACTGCCAGCCGTGCTGGTCGTGATGCTGCCAATGCCCGGTCAATTCGAGGGATTCGCCCGGCGCAGCACCAGCCAGCGAACCGACGACCGTCGCCAGCGAATCTCCCTGATCGCGCTGCTCGCGGCTGTCCGGCGCCAGCTTCGCCACCGTGTAGCCGTTTTCTTCGTTTTGAAAAGTGATCCGCTCGAGGACGCCGGTGATCACCTTCGGAACGACCTTCGGAATTAACTCGGACATGGCGCGACTGTACCCGAAGACGGTGAAAATCCCCCTTGCTATTTCCACCGAACTGCGTATACTTCTTCCCGTCGAACGGGCCGCTAGCTCAATTGGCAGAGCAATTGACTCTTAATCAATGGGTTGTAGGTTCAAGTCCTACGCGGCTCACTCGGAGAAACGCACCGCACTCGCGGTGCGTTTCATGTTTTCCCGCAGCAACGCCTGCCGCAAGTGATGCAGCGTGGTCCACGCCGTCACTTTGTCGCCCAGCTGAGGCACAGTCGCCCCGTCCTCCAGCGGCACGAACACCACCGTTCGCGCATCGAGCTCGATCAGCACCCCTTCCACGGCTTCCGCACGCCGCGACCGACGCACCAGGCGGCGCACCACCCCCTGCACAAGCACCCGATTCATGATCCCTCCCTGCTGAAATCGCGCGCATCCGACGCCGTCATCGACGCCGGTTCGTATGTGTTGCGCAAGATATCGCCGTCAGCCAGAATCTGCAACTTCACCCCGTGCTAATATCACGCGGCACGTTGATCATGTCGACCGACTCTTCACCTGAACCCGAACCCAGTCCAGACCCGCGCCTCCGTTACATCATCTTCTTCGACGCCCTCAGCAGCGTAGCCTGGCAAATGTGCATGACCAGCCCTCTGGTCCTTTTCATGCGCGCCCTCGATGCCCCAGCGCTCGCCCTCGGATTGCTGGCCGGGCTCAACCCGTTGATGTCCGTCCTCCAAATCCCGGCGTCCCGCTTCCTTGAACGCGTCGGCCACCGCCGCCTCATGATGTTCGGCTGGACGCTGCGCACCGTGGTGTTCGCTCCGATGATCGCACTTCCGCTCATCTCCGATTCAATCGGCAAACCACTCACGGTGATCCTCGTCCTCCTCATCGTCGCCGCCTTCACCATGCTGCGCGCGATCGCCGTGGTCGCCTGGCTGCCGTGGATGGCTGCGCTCATCCCGCCCAAGCAGCGCGGCGAATTCCTCGCCCGCGATCGCTTTTTCATGAACGTCACTTCGCTGTGCGGCCTGGCACTCTCCGGAGTGCTGCTCGCGCAGGGATCGTCGTTCGACTACGCGGAAGTGTTTCTCGTCGGCGAAATCGCCGCCTTCGTCAGCCTCATCTTTCTGAAACGCATCCCCGCACCGGCTGTCGTCGAGCCGGCTCACACCGCCGTCGTCTCGCCCAGACCCGGGATGCGCAGCGTACTGCGCGATGCAAAATTCCGCCGGCTCGTCACGTTCGCGGCGCTGGCGCAGATCATCAACCTCGGCGCCGGCGCGTTCGTCACCGTCTACGCCCGCACACGCATCGGGCTGCCCGACAGCATCCTGCTCTGGCTCAGCGCCGGCGCCTCGCTGCTCGTCATCTTCTCGATGGCCTTCGTGCGCAGCCGGCTCGATCGCCTCGGCAGCAAGCCGTTTCTGTGGGTCACCCTCGGCTGGTGGACGACGGCGGTAATCGCCTGGGCCGCGCTGGCCGCCAGCGGCGCTCCCATCGGCATCTTCATCGCCCCGCTCCTCCTCGTCGTCACCGAATGCTTCGCCTGGCTGTTCGAGCTGTTCAACACGCGCCTGACGATGAACACGCTGGCCACCCCGGACAACAATGCGACCAGCTTCGCGTTCTACTCGGTCATCGTCAACGTCGCCGCCGGCATCGCCCCGATCGTGTTCGGCGCGGTGCTCGATGCGCTCGCCAAGTTTCGCCTGCCGATCGGCGCACTGCAATTCGACAACTACACCGCACTCTTCGCCCTGCAACTGACGATTCTTGCGCTCGCCGCTCTGGCGCTGCGCCGCGTGCGCAACGCATGAACACCCCCGCTGAAAACACCCGCCTGACGTACCGCTACGATCGCCTGCGCTCGATCTCCGCCGGCATCATCGACAGCGCATCGTCGACGTTCCTCATGCTCATCGCCGTGCGCGCGCTGGAAGCCGACTCGCTCAGCAAGTCGCTCATCGCCGCCGGCGGCAACGTCGGACTTCTAGCCACGCTGTGGCTGGTGCCGCTCACCGCACGCAGCGGGCGCCCGGCCACGCGCGTGGCCGCCGTGATCTTCGCCGTGGGCGCCGCCGGCTTCGCGCTCGCCGCCGCGCTGCCGTCGCTGATCGTCTACGCCGCCGGCGCCATGCTGGCGATGGCCTGTGTCAACCTGGCCATCCCACTGATTACGTTCGCCTATCAGTCGAATTACGAACCGCGCCGCCGCGGCCACTTCGTCTCGCGCGCGCTCGTCATCCGCGTCGCCGTCGCCGCCGCCGCCGGTGAACTCGGCGGGCGCATCCTGTCCGCCGACATCGGCAACTTCCGCTGGATGCTCGTCGCCTTCGCCGCAGCGCTGGCCTTCGCAGCGTGGACGATCGACCGCATCCCGAGCCTGGCGCTGCCCCGCGACGACGAGTCGTCGCGCGCCTCGCCCTTCCGCGCCATGCGCCACATTCGCACCGACCGCACGCTGCGCTACACGCTGCTGGCCTGGATGCTCATGGGCATCGCCAACCTGATGATGGTGCCACTGCGCGTCGAATATCTGGCCAACCCGCGCTTCGGCATGGCGCTCGAACCACAGCGCATCGCGCTGTTCACGGTCGTGGTGCCCAGCCTGGTGCGCATCGTGCTGACGCCGCTGTGGGGCCGCTTGTTCGACCGCATGAATTTCTTCGCCATGCGCATCGTGCTGAACATCGGCTTCGCACTCGGCACCGCCGGCTTCTTCCTCGGCAGCAGCGACGTCGGGCTGTTCGCCAGCGCCATCGTCTTCGGCGCCGCCGCCGCCGGCGGCGAGCTCGCATGGAGCCTGTGGGTGACGAAATTCTCACCGCCCGAACACGTCGCCGAATACATGTCGGTGCACACGTTCTTCACCGGCGTGCGCGGCATCATCGCCCCGCTCTTCGCCTTTCAGCTGGTCGAGAATGTCCCGATCGCCGTGATGGGCCTGGTCTGCGCCGGCATGATCGTGCTGGCCTCGCTGATCCTCGTGCCGGAGATGCGCAACCTGCGGAGGGCGAATGCTTCGTGACGGATTCATGCGCATCCCGCGCGCGCTGCGCACCATCCTTGCCGTTTACCTCGCCCTCGCCGCGCTCTATGCCGTCGCCACGCCGGCGTTCGAGGTATCCGACGAACCGCTGCACGTCGCCTTCGCACAGCACCTCGCCGACGGCGGCGCGCTGCCGGTGCAGCGCCCGGGCCTGAGCATGGAGCAGGCGCCGTGGCAGCAGGAGGGCAGCCAGCCGCCGCTCTACTACGCGCTGCTCGCCGCGCTGGCGCAGCCGTTCGATCGCAGCGACTTCGCCGACGCATGGCGCTTCAATCCGCACTCACGCCAGGGGCGCGCCGACGCATTCGACAATTTCAATCAGATGCTGCACCCGCCCCGCCCGACGCAGTCCGGCGCCGTGATCGCGTGGACCGCGCTGCGCTTCGTCGGCGTCCTGTGCGGCGCGATCGTCGTGGCCGCGTCGTGGGCGCTGGCGCATTTGCTTACGGCCGATCGTCGCGTCGCGACGACGGCCGCCGCGCTCACCGCGTTCAACCCGATGTTCGTGCACATCATGGCCAGCGTAAACAACGACACGCTGGCCGCCGCGCTCGTCTCGTCGGCGATCGTGCTCGGCGCACGACAACTGACGACGCCGATCACGCTGCGCCGCTCGGCGCTGCTCGGGCTCGTGCTCGGCGCCGCTGCGCTCACCAAAGTCTCCGGCCTCGTCGCCGCCGTGCTCATTCCGGCAGCTGTGGTGTGGAAGATGCTCATGACGGACCGCCGACGGCCGACTGTGGCCGGTGGTCGGTCGTCGGCGGTCCTGAACCACCTCGCCTTCCTCGCCCTTCCCATCCTCGTCATCGCCGGCTGGTGGTACGGGCGCAACTTCCAGCTCTACGGCGACTGGACCGGCACGCAGCGCATGGCGGAAGTCGCCGGCCTGCGCGCCGCCGCGCCGAGCGCGCTGCAGCTGCTCGGCGAATGGCAGGGCTTCTACATGGCCTACTGGGGGCTGTTCGGCGCGGTCAACATCGCCATGCCGAGCGCGGTGTACGACGGGCTGGAAATCCTGCTGGCGCTCGGCGTCGTCGGCGTGGCGTGGGCGGCGCGCGAACGCCGACTGCGCACCGACGTCGCCCTGCTGTGCGCGGCGCTGCTGGCCGTCACCTTCGTCGCACTGCTGCGCTGGACGTCGCTCACCCTCGCCAGCCAGGGGCGCCTGCTGTTTCCGATCATCGCCGCGATATCGGCGCTGTGGGCGGCCGGATTAATTCACCTGCTGAACAGGGCGACGCGCAGCGAAACGCTGCGCCGCCGCGTCGTCGCTGCCGGCGCCGTCGCCCTCGCCGGGCTGACGCTCGGCGCGCACCTGTTCGTGCTGCGGCCGGCCTTCGCGCTGCCGATGCGCCTGCCCGCCGACGCCGCGCTGCCGGCGGACGTCGTGCCGGTCGAACTCACCTTCGACGAACGCGTGCGCTGGCTGGGCTACCGCATCGAGACGCCGAACGGCCGCATCGGCACCGACCGCACGCTCGACGCCACGCTGTATTTCCGTGCGCTGGCGCCCATCCCGCGCGACACCGCGCTCTTCGTGCGCGTGCTGCAACGGCCGGCCAGCGACCCGACGGCGCTAGCCTACTACAAGTCGCCGGGCGGCGGCGGCATGTATGCGCTCCCGGAATGGCGCACCGACGAAATCGTCGTCGAGCGCATCCGCATCCGGCTGCCCGACGACTTCTCGCTGCGCGGCGCGGCCGTGCCGCCGCTCGTCCCGAGCGCGCTGGCCATCGACGTCGGCTTCCTCGACGCCGCCGGCCGCTTCCTGGAGCCGGCCGACGCCGCCGGCCGCATCGTCGGCCGGCCGAACTTCGTCGTCGCCGCCGCCGGCCCGCCGCCGAGCGCCGCCGCCGGCCCGCCGCTCGCCCGCTTCGAACGCGCCGAGCTCCTCGCCGTCGACGCCGTGCGCGGCGCCGATGCCGTGACCGCCACGCTGCGCTGGCGCGCCAGCGCCGATTTTTCCGAGGAATACACCGTCTTCGTGCACGTCATGAACGGCGACGAACGCATCGCACAAGCCGACGGGCCGGCGCTCGCCGGCGACTTCCCCGCGCGCTGGTGGCGCGCCGGCGATGTGTTCGAAGAAGTACGACGCATCCCGCTGCCGGCCGACGCCGCCGGGCCGCTCACGCTGCGCATCGGCCTGTACCGCCCACAGGGCGACTTCGCGCGCATGGCGGGCACGGACGCGGCCGGCGCGCCGCTGCCGGACATGGCCGCCGCGGCGCCTGTGCCGTAGCGCCTCTGCGTCTACAATCCGCGCCGTGAACCTCAGCAAGATCAACACCCCCGACGGCCCGCGCTGGACGCTCGACGGCGCGCTGCTTTCCGACGACTTCACGCTGGGCGCGCTGCTGGCGCAGCCGGCCGCACGCATCGGCGAATTCCTGCGTGCGCACGCCGGCACCGGCGCAGCGACCGGCGCGCCCGCGGCCCCGCTCGACGCGCAGCAGGAAGTGTGGGCCAGCGGCGTCACGTACCTGCGCAGCCGCGACGCGCGCAAGGCCGAATCCAGCGTCGCCGACGTGTACCAGAAAGTCTACGAAGCCGAACGGCCGGAGCTCTTCATGAAGGCGATCGGCTGGCGCGTGCGCGCCGACGGCCAGGGCGTGCGCATCCGCGCCGACGGCACGTGGAACGTCCCCGAGCCGGAGCTGGTGCTGGTGATCAATTCCGCCGGCGAAATCGTGGGCTACACCGCCGGCAACGACATGTCGTCGCGCGACATCGAAGGCGAAAACCCGCTCTATCTGCCGCAGGCCAAGATCTACGACGGCTCGTGCGCGCTGGCCGGAACGATCGTGCTGTGCTCGGCAGCCGACATGTCGCAGCTGCCGGTGACGCTGGAAATCGAACGCGCCGGCGCGATCGCCTTCGCCGGGGAAACCAGCATCACGCGCATGAAGCGCACCCTGCCGGAGC
>JBIIIA010000130.1:0-8250 GCA_044235195.1 Thermoflexales bacterium | reverse complement strand
GGGCGTGATCGGGCTGGCGGCGGCGCGGCTGGCGGAACGCCGGCGATGCCCGGCGGTCGTGGCGGCGCTGGTCGGCGACGAGGCGCGCGGCTCGTGCCGCAGCGTGCCGGGCTTCGACATGATCGCTGCGCTCGATCGCTGCGCCGATCTGTTGACGCGCCACGGCGGGCACGCGGCGGCCGCCGGATTCAGCATGCCGCGCACGGCGCTGCCCGACTTACAGGAACGGCTGCGCGCCATCGCCGCCGAGCAGCAGCCGAGCGGCGGCTGGCATCGTCATCCGACGATCGACGCCGAGGTCGCGGCCGGTGATCTCGGCCCGGCGCTCTATCGGGAGCTGGCGCAGCTCGGGCCGCACGGCGCCGGAAATTCGCGGCCGCTGCTGCTGGCGCGCGACATGCGCGTCGTCGGCGCGCAGACGTTCGGCGCGGATGCCGCTCACGTGCGACTGCGGCTGCGCGACTCCGGCGGCGCCGTGTGGTCGGCCGTGGCATGGCGCGCCGGCGCGCACGCGGCCGACTTGGTCGAAGGTGCGATGCTCGACATGCTGTTTCACCTGGCCGGAGAAGAGCGCGACGGCGCGCTGCGGCTGTGGCTCGAGGTGCGGTCGACTCTACAATCGCCCCCATGCCCATTCGAGTGATGTCCGATGTGCTGGTGGCGCGCATTGCGGCCGGTGAAGTCGTCGAGCGGCCGGCGGCGGCGGTGAAGGAGCTGGTGGAGAACGCGCTGGACGCCGGCGCGCACGAAGTGCGCGTCGAGACGGTCGAGGGCGGCAAGCGGTTGATTCGCGTGACGGACGACGGCGAGGGAATCCGCGCCGAGGAAGTCGAGCGCGCGTTCGTGCACCATGCCACGAGCAAGCTGATCGACATCGACGACCTGCAGCGCATCCACACGCTGGGGTTCCGCGGCGAGGCGCTGGCCAGCATCGCCGCCGTGGCGCAGGTGACGTGCCTGACGCGCCACGTCGACGAGCGCAGCGGCACGCTGCTGCGCATCGACAACGGCCGCATCCTGGTGCACGAGCCGCAGGGCCGTCCGGTCGGCACGACGATGACCGTCGAGCATTTATTCGGCCGCGTGCCGGCGCGCCTGAAATTCTTGAAGAGCGACGCCGCCGAGCGCAGCCTGGTCGACGGCATGGTGATGCGCTATGCGCTGGCGTATCCGGGCGCGCGCTTCACGGTGGTGCACGACGGGCGCGTCTCGCTGCAGACGAGCGGCAGCGGCAATCTGCGCGACGTGCTGGTCGATGCGTTCGGCGCGCCGGTGGCGGCGCAGATGGCGCCGATCGGGGCAGCCGAAGCGCCGCCGGACGGCGTGAGTGTGGTCGACGGCGAACAGCTCGGGGTGGCGTTCGACGACGGCGCGGCCGAGTGGGACGCGCGCACCGGCACGCGCGTCGGCGGCTACGCCGCGCTGCCGGGGACCGACCACGGCAACCGCAGCAAG
Source organism: Thermoflexales bacterium (assembly GCA_044235195.1). Classification (GTDB taxonomy): domain Bacteria; phylum Chloroflexota; class Anaerolineae; order J036; family Brachytrichaceae; genus CANJQH01. The sequence goes on along the minus strand of JBIIIA010000130.1, from coordinate 6,795 downwards.
ATCATGCTGTTCGTGAACGGGCGTCCGGTGCAGGACACGCGCCTGACGTATGCGGTGGTGCAGGCGTATCACACGCTGCTGATGGTCGGGCGCTACCCGATCGCCGTGGTGCACATCGATGTGCCGCCGGATCAGGTCGACGTCAACGTGCATCCGGCGAAGACCGAAGTGCGCTTCCGCGACGGCGACGGCGTGTTCAGCGCGGTGCATCGCGCGGTGCGGGCGGCGCTGCTGGCGCACATGACGCCGCCTGAGCCGCCGAGTGTTTTCCAGCGCGCGGCGGCCGGTGAATTCGCTGCATCGCCCGAGCCGACGCCGAGCGAGCCGCCCCGGTCGTCGCCGGGTGCTGCGCCGTCGGACGATGCGGTGCGCGGCATCGACGAGCCGCGGCAGCCGCAGCTGGCCGGCGCCGAGACGTGGGAGCGCATCGGGATCAGCCGACAGGGCAGCGACCGGCCGGCGTTTCGCGTGCCGGAGCCGGCGGCGCGTGCGAGCGGCTCACTGCCGGCGCTGCGCATCCTCGGCCAGCTGGCGGCCAGCTACATCATCGCCGAGGGGCCGGAAGGGTTGTATCTGATCGACCAGCACGCGTCGCACGAACGCATCCTGTACGAGAAGCTGCTGGCGCAGCACGATCGCGGCGAGATGACGTCGCAGGCGTTGCTCGACCCGCTTCCGGTGGAGGTGCCGATCGACGGCGCGGCGCTGCTGGAGGAGCGGCTGCCGTGGCTGCGCGGGCTGGGCTTCGAAGTGGACGGCTTCGGCGGCAACACGTTTCTGGTGCGGGCGGTGCCGCAGATGATGCAGCAGGACGACATCGCCGCGGCGCTGCGCGAGATCGTGGCCGAACTCGAGAGCGGCGCGGCGCCGATGCGCGCGGAGATCGAGCGGCGCATCCTGCGGCGCGTGTGCAAGCGCATGTCGATCAAGGCCGGCCGCGTGCTGAGCTATCCGGAGATGCAGGCGCTGGTGCGCGACCTCGAGGCGTGCGAATCGCCGCGCACGTGCCCGCACGGCCGGCCGACGATGGTGCAGATCGGCGTGGCGCAGCTCGAACGCGAATTCGGGCGAACGTAGGGGCGACGGCAGATGACAGACGACGGACGGCGGACGGCCGAATCACCCCACCGTCGCCAGCACGTCGCGCACGACGTCGTCTGGGCGAATGCCCTCGGCCTGTCCTTCGAAATTGATCAGCATGCGATGGCGCAGCGCGGCCGGTGCGAGATCGCGCAGGTCTTCGAGGGCGACGTTCATGCGGCCCTTGAGCAGGGCGAGCACGCGCGCGCCGAGCAGCATCGACTGCGCGCCGCGCGGGCTGGCGCCGAAGCGCACGAAGCGGCGCACCAGATCCGGCGCGCCCTGGCCGTCGGGGTGCGTGGCGGCGATGATGGCGGCCGCGGCGCGCGTGACCTGCGACGACGCCGGCACCTGGCGGGCGAAGCGGTTCATGGCCAGCAGCGTCTCGCCGTCGGCGATCTTGCGCACGCTGCGCTCCTCGGCCCCGGTGGTGTGTTCGAGGATGGCCGCCAGTTCGTCGGTGCTGGGGAAGGGCACGTCGAGCTTGAACATGAAGCGATCGAGCTGCGCTTCGGGCAGCGGGTACGTCCCTTCCATCTCGATGGGGTTCTGCGTGGCGAGCACGAAGAACGGCGCGGCCGTCGGGTATGTGCGGCCGAGCACGCTGACGGTCTTCTCCTGCATGGCTTCGAGCAGCGCGGACTGCGTCTTGGGCGTGGCGCGGTTGATTTCGTCGGCCAGCACGAGGTTGGCGAAGATCGGCCCGGGCTGAAAGCGAAAGGCGCGGCGGCCGTCGTCGCGCTCTTCGAGGATGTCGGTGCCGATGATGTCGGCCGGCATCAAGTCCGGTGTGAACTGGATGCGCGCGAAGCGCAGATCCAGCACGCCGGCGAACGCGCGCACGAGCGTGGTCTTGCCGAGGCCGGGCACGCCTTCGAGCAGCACGTGATTGCCAGTGACCACGGCGATGAGCATGTGGCGGACGATCTGCTGCTGGCCGACGACGACGGCGGCCACTTCCTGTTCGATGCGACGCATCGCATCGAGAAAACCTTCGGCCGACATGGTGCTGGTCATGGTGAGAGTATACGAGGGGACGACGATTACAATTTCGCGTAATGCAGCGAATTGTCGAAACGGTTTCCCGTGCAGTCGATGCGGTGCTCGAGGGCGGTTCTCCGGCCGAGAACCTCGATCCCAAGCGCAACCTGAGTCGCCTCGTCGAGCTGGTGCGCATGTCGGCGCTGTCTACGTCGATCTATTTCATCGCTGCGCCGTACTACTTGAAGACGCTCGGGGCTTCGGCGCTCGAGACCGGATTGAACATCGCGATCGGCGAGCTGGCCACGGCGGTGGTGCGGCCGCTGATCGGCCGGGCGATCGATCGACGCGGCCGGCGCCCGTTCCTGCGCCTGGGCTTTCTCGTCGTGTTCTTCTCGATGGTGCTGTTCGCCCTGGCGCGCCCGTTTACGCTCGGCGATCCTGCGGCGCCGCTGCTGCAGACCGGGCTGGTGTACGCCGAGGTGATGCTGTTCGTGGCGCGCCTGTTCCACGGACTGGGCATGGGCACCGTGCTGCTCTCGTCGTACACGATGACGGCCGACCTGGCCAAGGAAGCCGGCCGCGGCTCGAGCTTCGGCTCGACGGAGCAGGCGCAGTATCGCGGCGGCATTTACGGCGCGCTGATCGCGGTGCCGATCATCCTGGCCAACGGATTCAGCCCGGACAGCACATTGACGATCACGCCGCAGGTGTGGTCGACGGCGTTCGCGGTGTATGCGCTCGGCGCGCTGGTGGCGTTCTTCATGAGCTACCGTGATCTGCCGGAGACGCGTCCGGCGGCGGTGATCGTCGAAGAGGGCGGCAGCGCCGCAGCGCCGACGGCGGCCGACACGCGCATCGACCCGCAGCTGTACGTGCTGATGTCGATCGTGTTCTTCACGAACTTTTCGGAAGGGCTGAAGATCTTTATTTTGCGCTATATCCAGGATCACATCACGAGCAACCTCGTGTGGATCGCGTTGTCGTATATTCCGGCGGCGATCATCTGGGGGACGCTGCCGGCGCGCATGGGCGTGTTCGCCGATCGGTTCGGGCGTAAAGCGCCGATGTCGGTCGGGCTGACGGCGAGCGGCGTTTTCTCGCTGGTGATTCCGCTGCTGGCGTTCATCTTTCCCAACCCGATCATGGCCATCATTGCGTTGACGATCTTCGCCGCTCTCGAGGCGTTGTGCTACTCAGCGGCGGTGCCGGCCGAGCAGGCGCTGGTGGCGGACATGATGGGCGGGCACAAGCGCGGCACCGGCTTCGGACTGTTCACGCTGGCGCAGACGTCGGGCAAGGCCATCGGCCCGCTGGTCATGGGGTTCCTGTACGACATCCGGCCGTCGGGTCCGTTCGCGGCGAACGCGGTGATTCTGATCATCGGCGCGCTGCTGGTGTGGTTGGTGCTGCGCGATCCGGCGCGGCGCACGCGATCGGCATGAGCACGGTGGACGTCGGCTACGCGTGGCATCCGCGTTTCCTGGAGCATCACGTCGAGGGGCATCCGGAGGGTGCGGATCGGCTGCAGGCGGTGATGCGGCGTCTGGAATCCGTCGGTGAATTGCCGAAGCTGCGCGCACTCGGGCTGTCGCCGGCGACGTTCGACGAATTGTGCGAACTGCATTCGCCGGAGTACGTCACGCGGATCTATTCGATCGCCGAACGCGGCGGCGGTCTGCTGGACGACGACACGTACCTGGTGGGGGCGAGCTTCGAGGCGGCGGCGCTGGCGGTGGGCGCGGCGCTGCGCTGTGCGGCGGCGGTGATGCGCGGCGAAGTGCGGCGCGCGGCGGCGCTGGTGCGGCCGCCCGGCCATCATGCCTTCGCCGACCACGGCGAGGGGTTCTGTCTGTTCAACAACGCCGCGTTCGCCGCGCGCGCGGTCGCTGGTGGAATCGCCGGCGGCGACGCGATGTGGTCGCCGATGGCGCGGCGCAGCCACGCGCAGCGAACGCCGCGCGCGCTGGTCGTCGACTTCGACGTGCACCACGCCAACGGCACGCAGGCGATCTTCGAAGACGACCCGTCGGTGCTGGTGCTGTCGCTGCATCAGTTCGGCCGCATCTATCCCGGCACCGGCGGCCCGGAGGAAGTCGGGCACGGCGCCGGGCGCGGGGCGACGATCAACGTGCCGATGCCGGCCGGCGCCGGCGATGCGCTGTATGCGCGCGCGTTCGACGAAATCGTCGTCCCGGCGGCGCGGCGCTTCAAGCCCGACGCGCTGATCGTCTCGTGCGGCTACGACGCGCACTGGCGCGACCCGCTGGCGCAGGTGCAGCTGTCGCTCGACGGCTTCACGCGCATGACGCGGACGCTGCGCGACCTGGCCGATGAACTATGCGACGGCCGCATGGTGTGCGTGCTCGAAGGCGGCTACGACCGCGAGGCGCTGGCGATGGGCGTGGCCAACCTGACGCGCGTGCTGCGCGGCGCCGACGACGAGTGCGACGACCCGCTCGGCGCGCCGCCGCGGCCGGAGTCGCTCGACGGGCGCTGGATCGATCGGGTGAAGGCCGTGCACGGACTATGAGTTTTCGTTGACCGGAGAACCGGAAGGAGCGAAATGCCTTCGTATTCGCAGGACTACATCAAACGCATGCTCGAGCAGCTCGGTGAAATCTGGGCCGAGGTGGTCGGGCAGCTGACGCGCGGCGAAGACGCCGCCGCGCTCGAGCGCATCGAGCAGGGGTATCGCGACCTGGTGCATCTCGATCGCGATCTGGTGCACAAGACCGGCGAGGATTTTCTGATTCTCGCGGTGACGGTGGGCAAGGTCGGCGACATCGACCGGTCGATCGCGCTGTGCGATCTGCTGCGGCTGGAGGCGCAGGTGCACCAGCGTGCGGGCGACGAAGAGCTGCGGCGCTCGTGTCTGACCAAGGCGTTGAACGTGCTGCTCGAATCGGCGCTGCGGCTGAGCCACGGCAGTTCGCAGATGCACACCGATCGAATCGAGGCGCTGCTGGCCGAGACGCGGCCGTTCGACCACAGCACATCCACGTTGTGGCGCATCTTCACGTATCACGAACTGCGCGGTGCGTTTGCGGCGGCGGAGGATGCGTTGTACGAACTGATCGAGCTCGACGCCGAGACGTTCACGGAACAGGCGCACGAGTTTTACGTGCGCCTGTCGTCGCTGCCCGATCACGAACTCGAGCGCGGTGGGCTGAGCCGCGCCGAGGTTCGCGAGGCAATGGAAGATTTAGCGTGAGCGCAGCGTGACGGGCACGCCGTTGCGCGGCCGCAGCGTCAGCGTCGGATCGAGCGCGACGGCGGACGGATCGGTCACGTCGAGGCGGAAGTGCTGGGCGATGCCGGCGAGGATCAGAGCCGCTTCCATCTTGGCGAAGCCGTTGCCGATGCAGATGCGTGGGCCGCCGCCGAAGGGGATGTAGGCGTACTTGTGCATGCCGGCGGTGCGGCCGTCGAGCCAGCGCGCCGGGTCGAAGCGCTCGGGATCGGGGAACCAGCGCGCGTCGTGCTGCAGCACGTACGGGCTGATCCACACCATGCGGCCGCGCGGGATGAGCGTGCCGCGCAGGTCGACGTCCTCGGTGGCGCGGCGGGCGAACATCCACGCGGCCGGGTACATGCGCAGCGTTTCGTCGACGATGGCATTGGTGAACGGCAGCGAGCGCAGGTCTTCGGGCGTCGGGCTGCGGCCGCCGAGCACCGTGGCGAGTTCGGCCTCGAATCGTTCGCGCACGTCGGGGCGGCGGGCGAGTTCGAACCACGTCCACGAAAGCGTGTTGGCGGTGGTTTCGTGGCCGGCCAGATAGAGCGTCATGATCTCGTCGCGCAGCTGCGTGTCGCTCATCGCCTGGCCGTCGTCGTCGCGGGCGGCCATCAGCATGCCGAGCAGATCGGCGTGTTCGGCCGAGCTGGAGCGGCGCTCCTCGATGATGCGGAAGATCGAGCGTTCGAGGCCGTGCACGACGGCGTCGACGCGGCGGCGGGTGGGGGTCATCCAGCCGGCCGGCATCATCATCTGGATGCTGCGCGTTTCACGCGCGGCGCCGTCGAGGAAGTCGTTCAGCAGGCGGCCGACTTCCTGCGCGTCGCCGGTGACGTCGGCGTCGAAGAGCGCCTTGGCGACGATGGCCTGCGTGAGCATCATCATGTCCTCGTGCGCGTCGCGCTTCTGGCCGTCGCGCCATTCGGCCACCATGCGCTCGGTGTAGTGCACCATCGTCTCGGCGTAGCGGCCGATGCGCGCGGCGTGGAAGGCCGGCTGCGAGAGCTTGCGCTGGCGCTTCCAGAAATCGCCTTCCGACGTGACGAGGCCGTTGCCGAGCAGGCGTGGCACGGAGAAGCCGCCGAGGGCGGTGTAGCCCTTCTCGAAGCGGCGGCCGGTTTCGAGCAGCGCCGTCTCCACGTCGTCGGGATGAGCCAGCATCGTGATGTTGGAGCCGCCCATGGAGAACGTGGGGGCGTCGCCGAGTTCGCGCTGCAGGCGCAGGAGGAATCCGATCGGGTCACGGCCGAAGTCGAACAAATGCCCGACGATGGGCAGGCCGTGGGAAATAGTCGTAGTCGCGTTCATGACGCGACTACGATAGCACTGGCGGATGAAATGTCGGTGAGATGGGGAGGGGCGGATGCCGGGGGCATCCGTATCGCCTACGCCTCACCCCCTGACCCCCTCTCCCCCTCGATTTCGCTTACGTTTTTTGTCGAGCAAATGATTGATAGGCGCGCGAAATCTCGGCGAAGAGGGGGAAATTGCCGCCA
>JBIIIA010000129.1:0-8334 GCA_044235195.1 Thermoflexales bacterium | reverse complement strand
TCGCCGGTCTGTTCCTCGACCGGATCGGCGTCGCGCTCGCAGGATTGGTCGTGGCGCTCGGCGGCGCGCTCGGCGCGTATGCGCGCTTCGTGGTCCCGTTTCGCCTGCGCGTGACGCATCTGGACGGTGCGACGCTGATCTCGCCGTCGCCGGATGCGGCGCGTGCGCTGCGTGTGGTGTTCTTCTCGGACTTGCACCTGGGCGAGTTCAAGCGCGACGATTGGGCGCGGCGCGTCGTGGCGCTGGCCAACGAGCAGAATCCGGATCTCGTGCTGATCGGCGGCGACTTCGCCGGGCGCATGGGCGGGACGCTGCAGCCGCATCTGTTTGCGCCGCTGCGCGACCTGCGCGCCGCGTGCGGCGTGTTCGCCGTGTTCGGCAACCACGACTACGGCCTGCCTGGCCCGGATTATTCCGATGCGCTGTGCAGCTGTTTGTCGGCGCTCGGCGTGCGCGTCCTGCGCGACGAGTGCGTGCATCCGGCGCCGGGCGTGCGGGTGATCGGGCTCGACGAGCTGTGGCGGGTGGGCTGCGATTTTCCGCGCATCGTCGCCAGCTGCGATGATGCGCCGGCGAACGGCGTGACGTTCGTGCTCGGCCACAATCCCGATGCGATGGCGTGCGTACATGCGACGGACGTCGCTGATCCGTCGCGCACGGTGTTCCTGTTCGGCCACACGCACCACGGGCAGATTCGCGTGCCGTTCATGCCCGGCGCCGCCGTGCCGATTCGCGGGCGGCTGTATCGCGGCTTGTTTCGGCTGGAGCAGGGGACGGTGTACGTCTCGGCCGGCGTCGGAGAAAACACGTCTCCGGCGCGCCTGGGCACTACGCCCGAGATCGTCGTGTTCGAAGTGCGTTGCTGATGACCGTGTGGTTCACGCGCGGGACGGCCGGCGATCGCGCGATGATCTGCGTCGTCGCCACATCCATTCGGTGCCGCGACTGGCGCCACGCGCGCCAGCTCGGCCAGACGCGCACGCTCAGTTTGCGCCTCCCGAAATTCCGCGCGATTTCCAGATCGCGCTGCACGTCGCCGGTGCGGATCACCAGGTCGAGGTTGCGTTTGCCGATCATGCCGCCGCGATCGCGGCACTCGACGATCTGCGGCAGCTGATGGCTGTCCATGTCGACGTCGGCGACGATTTCGAACACCGTGCCGAATCGAAAAAAAGACCCGCACGCGGCGTAGCCGAAATTCGGTTCGCTGCCGTCGGCTGTGAGGCCGCCGCCGTTGATGCCGCCTGCATCGGGCGCGTACACGGAGACGCTCATGGTGAATACCATGGCTGCGATCAAACTCAAGAAACCCTCCCGTCTTCGTCGGTCGCGTGCGCCGGGGAATGCGAATTCGAAAATTCGCAGCGCAGCGAGGGCCGGGCAGCTCTGTCGTACGACGGTGCACCGGCTGGGCGAAGATGCGAGAGAAAAGGGTAGCGAAACGGCGACTGTCAAGTACGACCGAACTTGACAGTCGCCGACTAGCCGGGTGGACAGCGTTAGAAGTGGTAGTCGATGTGCCACGCGTACGACTGGCCGGGGGCGACGGTGCGTTCGAGGAACGGCTCCCACGAGAACGTGCGGGGATTGCCCCAGACCGGGAAGAAGTCGGGCGCGTAGCTGCACGAGGCGGCTGCGAGGCCGAGCTGCGGGTGGCGCTGCAGCACGGTGAGCGGCGCCGTGGCGTCGTGCGAGAGCGGCAGGTAGTGGCCTTCGGTCCACGGCCCATTGCGGCGGCGCAGGAAGCCGGACGCGGCGTGCGCGTAGCCGGGGGCATTCTGATCGAAATCGATCGCCGTGTTGAACCAGACGAGCTCGTCGTCGCTGGTCTGCGGGTAGAAGGGATGCGGGAACCAGCGCATGGGCACGGGCGCGCGTCCAGTGCTGCGCAGCGTCGTCGTCGAGCGCACCGTGCGGCCGGCGAGGCGAATTTCGCGCAGCAGCTCGACGCGCCAGTCGCGATACTCATGGTGCGTGCGGAACGAGAGCGCGTCGCCGCTGTGGTCGATGTTCCATGTGCAGAATTCGCGCACGACGTTGGCGGCCAGGTCGCACATGCCGATGCCGAGGATGAGGGCATCCGCGCCGTCGCCGCGCAGCGGCGCGAGGTTGAAGGCATCGGGGATGCCCTGGCCGTCGAATACGTTGAAGCTGTCCGGATACGTCGGGCCGGTGAGCAGCGGGCCGTGCGTGGGATCGACGATCTGGAAGATGTAGCCGCCGGTGCAGTAGCGGGTGCCGAAGCGGCGCTGGTCGGCGACTGGATCGAGCACCTGCACTTCCAACTGTGTGTTGTTGAGGGTGAGCATGGGGGAAGTGTACGACGTCAATGGTCGATCGTCGGCGGTTGAGCGGTTGCTGCGCTCACGAAGCGCGCGTACTGCGCAGCGTCGAGGTGTCGCAGCGGGCGCAGGCAGAGCGCCTCGTCGATCCATTCGTCGTAGTTGCTGTGCGGCCAGCGCTCGGGGGCATCGGCGCAGCCGTGCGTCACCGGGAGCAGGTGCACGCGTCGGCACAGCAGCGCCAGGCGGCGTTCGTCGTCGATGTGTTCGGCGCGATACGGCCCGGCGAAAAGTGCGCCGCAGCGCGCGTGCCGGCGGTTGAAGCGTTTGGCGTAGCTGTTGAAGACGCGCTGCAGAAATTCGCTGATCGACTGGTCGCCCAGCGGCTGTACGAGAAGCTGGTAGCCGTGCGGCAGCACGCACCACGCCAGCAGACGAATGCGGTGGGCGCCGGCTTCGGTGCGCAGCGTCCGAGACAGCGCGTCGAGATCACGTTCGTCGCGGGCGATGGGTTCGCCCTGCGCCCCGGCGTTGCTGATGTGATACACGCTGCCGCGTTCGTAGAGGATGCGTCGCGCTGCCATGGACAAAAGGCTACGGCGATCCGCGCGCGCTGCGCCTGCCGTCGGCTGACGGTTGCGTCAGGGGGCCGGGGCTCTCAGGGGGACATTGATTTCGCCCTGTTCGCGCCGCCACTTCCCGCCATCTCGTGCGTCGCCGCGTGCCCGGGCCTTCGCCCGCCAGGGCGAAAGGCCCGGGTGCGCCGGCGCGTTATTTTCGCGTCGTCACGCAAAACGCCGCCTATCTCCCCTCGCGCAACGCCGCGTTCCCCTGCGATTTCTCTGCTCGAGCGCCATTCGCTGCGCTTACCACATCGAGAAATTGCTGCAAACGATGTCCCCTTGTGAGCGGCAGACGGCAGACGGTGGACCGCAGACTGCCGTCGTTCTCATGCATCGAGCGCGCGCAGCGCCGCTTCGTCGAGCGTGGGGATGCCGAGCGTCGCGGCCTTGTCGACCTTGCTGCGCCCGGGCGCTTCGCCGACGACGACGTACGTGGTCTTGCGGCTGACGCTGTCGGTGACCTTGCCGCCGCGCGCTTCGATCCACGCGGCGATCTCCTCGCGCGGCTGCGACAGCGTGCCGGTGACGACGAAGGTTTTGCCGGCGAACGGCCCCTGCGGCGCTGCGGCCGGCGCGTCGATGATCGGCGTCTGCGTCGGGTTCACGCCGGCGGCCTGCAGCTTCGCCACGAGCGCGCGCGTGGACGGGCGCGCCGCCCACGCGGCGACGCTCTCGGCGATGATCGCGCCGACGCCGTCGATCGCCTGCAGCGCGTCGATGTCCGCGGCGAGCAGCGCATCGATGCTGCCGAAGCGGCGCGCCAGCGCGCGCGCGGCGACTTCGCCGACGTGCCGGATGCCCAGCCCGATCAGCAGCCGCTCGAGCGGCCGCTCGCGCGACGCGGCGATGGCGGCGAGCAGATTCTGCGCCTTCTTCTCGGCGAACTTGTCGAGCGTCAGCAGCTGCTCTTCGCGCAGCGCGTAGAGATCGGCGACGTCTGCGGCCAGGCCGGCCTCGATGAGCTGCGCCACGATCTTCTCGCCGAGGCCCTCGATGTCCATCGCGCCGCGGCCGACGTAGTGCTGAATGGCGCGGTCGATGCGGCCGGCGCATTCGTCGTTGAGGCAGTACAGGGCGACTTCGCCTTCGCGCTTCGTGAGCGCCGTGCCGCAGAACGGGCAGTGCGTCGGCGGCGTGATCGGCTGCTCGGCGCCGGTGCGGGCGGCGACGAGCGGGCCGGCCACGTACGGGATCACGTCGCCGGCTCGCTTCACCACGACGCGGTCGCCGATGCGAATGTCCTTGCGCGCCACGTCTTCGAAATTGTGCAGCGTGGCGTTGGTGATGGTGATGCCGCCGACGGCGACCGGGTCGAGCACAGCCGCCGGCACGATGTTGCCGGTGCGGCCGACGCTGATGGCGACGCCGCGCAGCGTGGTCGTCGCTTCGCGCGCCGGGAATTTGAAGGCCAGCGCGCCGCGCGGGTCTTTGCCGACGTAGCCCAGCGCTGCGGAGAGTTCGAGGTCGTCGATCTTGATGACCATGCCGTCGATTTCGAACGGCACAGCGTCGCGCTGCGCGATGAAGCTCTCGCACCACGCCACGGCGGCGTCGAAATCGTCGAAGCGGCGCGCCAGGTCGCTGGTGGGCAGGCCGAGTGCGCGCAGCCAGGCGAGCGACTCCCACTGGGTCGTCGGCGTCGGCCCGCCGGATGCGGCGACGACGGAATAGAAGTACGCGGTGAGCGGGCGCTGGGCGGTGAGCGCCGGGTCGATCTGGCGCAGCGCCCCTGCGGCGAAGTTGCGCGGGTTGGCGAAGGATTTTTCACCGGCGGTGCGCAGGCGTTCGTTCATGCGTTCGAAGTCGGCGAGCGTGACGAACGCCTCGCCGCGCACGACGAGCGTGGCCGGGGCGTGCGGCTGCGTTCCGCGGCGCAGCGCCAGCGGGATGCGGCGCAGCGTGCGCAGGTTGGCGGTGATGTCCTCTCCGACGACGCCGTCGCCGCGGGTGGCGCCCTGCGCGAATACGCCGTCGCGGTACGTCAGCACGACCGTGAGGCCGTCGATTTTCGGTTCGACGATGTAGTGCGCTGCGGCCACGCGCTCGGCGAGCCCGAGCGCCTCGGCGTGGCGCAGCAGCCGTTCGCGCCAGGCGCGCGCGTCGGCGGCGTCGAACGCGTTGGCCAGCGACAGGATCGGCCGGGGATGCGCGACCTTGGCGAAGCCGTCGGCGGCCGGCGCGCCGATGCGCTGCGTGGGGGAGTCGGGGGTGATCAGCTCCGGATGGGCCGCCTCCAGCGCCGCCAGCTCACGGTACAAGCCGTCGTACTCGGCGTCGCTGATCGTCGGCGCGTCCAGCACGTGGTAGCGGTGGCTGTGCTCGCGGAGGAGCTCGCGCAGCTCGGCGGCGCGGCGATTTTCCGTCGGATCACTGGCGAACAGCGGCAGAGTTCCCATGGCGGCTAGTATGCCGTGTATGTGCCAGATCACCGACCGCCAAAATGCTCCCAAATTCGTATTGCCAAGCATCCTCTGTACGGTTCATGATTGAATACAATGTGACACTCTGGGCAGATCCAGGTGCACTAGATTATGGCAACAGTCACATACGCGAATATCCATGTTGAAAATGGCCAGGAATCGGGCGATTCGTCACGCATGGCCGTGCATGTGCTGCCGAAGCGTGGGGGGCGCGCCGGCGAGACGCTGGTGATGTTCCTGGATGCACCGAATGCGCCGGCGAATGTATGCGCCGCCGTGTTGAAGATGCTGCGCGACGGCTACGCCAATGCCCCGGGCGGTGTGACGTCGGCGCTGCGTCTGGCGATCAAGCTGGCGAATGATTCCCTGATGGAATTCAATCGCGGCGCAACCCGCCCGATCGAGGGATCGATCACCTGCGCGGTGGTCGGCGATGCCAGCGTGGTGCTGGCGCAGTGCGGGCCGGCGCTGACGTACGTGCGCACGACGGAAGGCGTCTTCGAGCGCATCGAGCCGCAGGGCGTCGCCGCCGGTCAGCTCGTCGGGCGATCGTCGACGGTCGACGTGTATTTCGACAACGTCGCCCATCAGGCCGGCACGATCTATGTCCTGAGCGGGGCGCGTTCGTATCCGCAGCCGAACGATCGGCTGGTGGCGGCCTGCATGAGCAAAGGCGACGCCGAGACGGTGGCGGCCTATTTGAACGTGAACGTCAAGCAGACGATGGCGGGCGTCGTGTTCGAAGTGTCGTTGCAGGATGCAGCCGCGGCGTCTGAGGAGGAAGAAGAATCCGTTCCGATGCCGACGGCCTCTTCCCCGTCTTCATCTTCGGCGACCGGGAAGGGCGCTGCAGCCGGAGCACGTCGGCATGCTCCGGCGCCGGAGCCGGAGCCGGAGCCCGTGGCAGCGAGCAGGCCGACGTCGAGCGCTGGCGCGCCGCGTCGTCCGCTGATTTCACCCGAGCTGCGCGACCGGTTGGGGCGAATGCTGTTCGGGCTGCGCGACGGACTCATGCGGCTGGGTGGCCGTCTGCATCCCGATCCGCAGGCTGCGCTGCCGCCGTCTCCGGCGCGTGTGAGTTCGACGCGCTTTCTGACGGTCGCGGCGATGGTGCTGCTGCCGATCGTGGTGATCAGCATCGCCGTGCCGTTCTATCTGGAATTCAGCGGCGAGGCGGAGCGGCGTGAAACGAAGCAGCGCATCGAGGCGCAGCTGGCCGAAGCGCAGGCGGCGCGCGATCCTGCCGACGTGCGCACGAAGTGGACGGCGCTGCAGGCGGAAGTGGCGGCGTACGACGCGAAGTATCCCGAATACGCGGCGGACTTCAGTGAGGTGCGCACGCAGGCGCGGGCGCAGATCGATGCGCTGGTGAAAATCGTGCGCGTGAATGCATCGCGCATCGTGGGTCTGCAGGTGGCCGGGCGTCACCGCGTCGCCGCGTCGGCGATGGGCGTGTACGAGCTGAGCGTCGACGACGGCGTCGCGAGCTACACGCCGCTGAACGACGACCACACCGCGGTGGCTGCGCAGGCGCAGCCGGTGCTGCTGCCGTTCACGGACGAGCAGCAGGCGTCGCGCGCTCTGGTCGACATCGCGTGGGCGACGAACAACGATTCGCGCTGGCGCACCGAGGGCGCGGTGATGTTCGGTACGGACGGCGTGTACGAATACAGTTCGGCCACCACGCGCGCGGCGCCGCGTCGGATTTCCGCGGGTGACGAAGGGCGCCCGTCGCGCGTCGTCGCCGGTGAGATCTACAACAGCACGATCTACCTGCTCGACGCGGAAGTCGGTCAGATCTGGAAGTACAGCGTCGACGGCGAACAGTTGAAATCGGCGCAGCCCTACTTTCGCGCGGCGTTCGAGCCGCTGAAAGGGGCGGTGGATCTGGGGATCGACGGCGCGGTGTACGTGCTGCTGCAGAACGGCTCGGTGCAGAAATTTTTCAATCGCTCACCGCAGCCGTTTGCCATCACCGGGCTGCCGGAACCGATCGGCAGCCCGGTCGCGATGGTCGTCACCGGCGGCGACCCGGAGCGCGGCAACGTGTACGTCCTGGATGCAAAAGCAGGCAGCGTCCTCGAATTCGACAAGAAGGGCGTCTACCTGCGGCAGTATCGCGGCAACGGTGACGAGTTCGCCGGTGCGACCGACCTGGCCGTGGACATGGCGCGGCGGACCGGGTACGTCGTCACCGAAAACAACCTGTTCACGTTCAAGCTGCAAGCGGGTCCTTGAAGTCGTAGAAATTTCCGCGCGCCAGCCAGCGCGTGCCGTCGCCGTCGCAGATGAGCGCGTCGCCGTCGCGGCGCAGCGGCAGGCCGGAGCGCGGCGAGCGGAAGACGGCGTCGCCGCCGAGGGCGGACTGATCGGCCGGCGCATCGCCGCGCACGCGCAGTTCGAGGAAGACGCTGGGCGAATACAGCCCGAGGCCGGCCGTGCGCTGCAGCGCGGCGTCGACGGCGACCATGGTCTTCAGCGGCAGCAGTCGCTTGAGCCGCGCGATGCGCAGATACGAGGCCGAGAGTTTGCGCTGCACGTCGAAGCCGGCGGCCTGCACTTGTTCGAGCATCCAGCGCGGATGGAAGTCGAAGTTGAGCGCCACGAATTCGACCGGCTCCGGCGCGAACGGGCTCCACGACTGGCGGCCGAGCGCGCGGCGAGCGATGGCCTTGAGGTTGCGCTTGTTGGCGAACTCGAGCACGAACGTGCTGCCCGGGGCGAGTGATTCACGGATGCGGCGCAGCGCTGCGGGCACGTCGGCGATGTGATGAATGACGCGCACCATGGTGGCGGCGCTGAGCACGCCCGGTGCGAACGGCAGGTTGTAGATGTCGGCGGCGACGAAGGTGAAGCGCAGATCGCTGCCCCATTTCTGCATGCCCTCTTCGAGCAGCGAGCGCGAATAGTCGAGCAGCACGATCTGCTCGTAGCCGGTGTAGAGCTCGGCGAGTCGTCCGAACCCGGCGCCGAACTCGACGATGCGGCGGCCGGACTGGGGAAGCAGGC
>JBIIIA010000128.1:0-8449 GCA_044235195.1 Thermoflexales bacterium | reverse complement strand
GCGCGCGCGCACGGGGCGCTGGGCTGGAAGGTCAACGGCGCCGGCGGCGAGGGCGGCTCGGTGTCGATTCTGTGCGGCGCCGATCCCGCCGAGTCGCGCGAACTGCTGCGGCAGATCGCCGCGGCCGGCCCGTATCGTCATCTGCCGACGACGCTCTGTGCACACGGCGCGATCGCGTGGGAATGCGGCGCTGCGCAAGGCGCTCGCTAATTCATAGGACAATAGCGCCCATGTCGGTTCAGAAGTCGCCCGACGAAAAGGGGAACCTGGATAAGAACAAAATCCGCTGGGAGCAGGATTTGAAGCCGTTCACGCGTCTGCCGCGTGAGAAGCGGCCGCATACGCGTCAGCGCTTGCCGGCGTGGATTCCGCTGCTGGTGAGCTTCGCTGCGATTCTGCCGGTGTGCGTGCTGTCCCTATCGCTGCTCGATCGGCTGCGCCCGGCCGCCAAGGCGCTGTCCATCGCTACGGCGACCACGGTGTACGTCACCCCGGCCACCACGCCGACGGTGTTCGTACCGCCGACGGCCACGCCGTACATTGCCCCGACCGAAACGCCGCTCCCGTCGCCGACGGCGCCGGCTGCAGCCGGCGACCCGACGATGATCGCTGTGGGCGGCAAAGCGCGCATCGTCAACACCGGCGGCGCCGGCGTCAACTTCCGCGATCAGCCGACGATCTCCGGCAAGCTGCTGCGCAAGCTGCCCGAGGGCAACGTGTACGAAATCGTCGGCGGCCCGCAGGAAGCCGACGGCTACACGTGGTGGCAGCTGCGCGACTCGACCGACGGCACGCTCGGCTGGGGCGCGCAGAATTTCCTTTCGCCCGCGCCGTAGTCACCCCGGATACGTCGCCAGCCGGCGATCGTGCGCGCGGCGGTTCAGCCGATCGAGGCGCTGGGCCACTTCACCGCGCACGCGCGCCAGGTCGATCGTGGTGAGCCGTCCGTCGCGCAGCAGCACGCGGCCGTTGCACAGCACCGTTTCGACGTCGCCGGCGCGATGCGAGTAGACCAGATTGGCCAGCGCGTCGTAGCGGGGGAAGACGTGCGCGCCGTCCTGCCGCAGCAGCGCGATGTCGGCCAGCCTGCCCGGCGCGAGCTCGCCGATGTCCGGCGTGCGCAGCGTCGCCGCGCCGCCGGTGAACGCCATGTCGAGCACGTGCTGAATCGGCATGCGCGTCGAATCGTGCGCCGCCTGCTTGTGATCGAGCGCCAGGATGCGCATCTGCTCGAGCACGTCGAGCGTGTTCGAGCTCACCACGCCGTCGGTGCCGATGCCGACCTTCAGGCCGGCCGCGCGGAATTCATCGACGCGCGCCGTGCCCATGCCGAGCTTTAGATACGTCTTCGCGCACTGCACCACGGCGACATCGTGCTGCGCCAGCATGGCGATGTCTTCGCTGGTGATGCCGACGCCGTGCGCGAGGATCGTCGGCACGTCGAGCACACCCGTGCGCCGCAGCACCTCCGGCGGCGTCACGCCGTGCTGGCGCAGACTCAGCTCGCGCTGTTCGTGCGTTTCGCTGCAGTGAATGTGGATGCCCACGCCGAGCTCTTTCGCACGCCGCGCGCACAGCGCCAGGAACGCGTCGTCGCAGGTGTACGGCGCATGTGGGCCGAGCCACGTCGCGATGCGGCCGCCGGCTGCTCCCTGCCATTGGTTCACGAACTCGATCGTGCGGTTCAGCTTCGCCTCGCCTTCATGGCCGAACACCGCCCACACGATGTTCGCGCGCGTGCCGGCGTCTTGCACCGCCTGCGCGGTGTAGTCGCAGAAGAAATAGTGGTCGGCCACGGTGGTCACGCCGCTCTGGATCATTTCGGCCAGCCCGAGCTGCATGCCCCAGTACACGTCCTCGGGTTCGAGGTTGCTCTCGAGCGGCCAGATATAGTCGTTGAACCACGACTCGATCCCGACGTCCTCGGCCAGCCCGCGGAAGAGCACCATCGGCACGTGCGCGTGGCCGTTGATCAGGCCGGGAATCGCCAGCCGCCCGCTCGTGTCGATCCACTCGCGCGCCGCCTCGCGCGCGATGGCCCCGCTCTTCTCGATCGCGGCGATGCGCTCGCCGCGCACGGCGATGTCGCAGCCGTCGTCCACCATCCAGCGGCCGTTTCGCCGCACCAGCACGTCGCATCCGCTCAGCACGAGGTCGAACATGGAGGTGAGTATAGTACGCGGCCCTGACTGGGAAGTGGATAGTCGATAGTGGATGGCAGATAGTGGATAGTAATGAGACTCACTATCACTATCGACTATCACTCTTCATAACTATGAACTTATCGAATCTGCTCCGCTTCGACTACTGGCTCGACCCCGCGGTGACGGCGCAGCCGGCCGGACAGGCGATGTATGCCGCGTTCGTGCTGGCGCTCGTCGCGGCAGCAGTGTGCGTGGCGACGGCGCGGCGGCGCGAGCGCGCCACGCTGCTGGCGTTCGCGGCGGCGGCCGTCATCGCCGCGCTCGTGGCGCTCGGGAGAATTTTTCAGGTGCCGGTGCTCGGCTGGCGCGTCGGATGGCTGGCGGCCGGGCTGGTGGCGGGCGGCGCGCTCGTCGTGCGCTTCGCCGCGGCGGCGCGGGAAGACGGGCTGGTCTCGGCGGCGCTGGCGGCGTTCGCTTTCGCGCGCGCGCCGGCGCGGCCGTGGCGGCTGCCGACGCATCTGCTGTGGTGGGGCGGCCACGTCCTGATGATGGCGGTGACGGTGGTGAACGTCGTCACGCCGCTCGCGCCGGAACGCATCGGACTCGCGGCCGCGCTCTCGCCGCTCCTGCTGCTCATCCCGGCGTTGCCGGCGCTGGCGGCGCGTCGCGCGAACTTCGGCGTCGCCCTCGCGCCGTTTACGTACGCGTACCTCGTCGCGCTGCTGAACTTCGCCGGCGTGCGCATCGACGGCCCGCTGAACGGCCTGCTGTATCTGCCGCTCGCGCTGATCGTGTCGTTCGGCTATGCGATGGCCGTCGGCGTGCACACCGCGTTTTCGGCCGACGACGCGCGCATCGATCGTCGCTTCGTCGCCGTCGGTGCCGCGGCGTTGATCGCGTGCACGGTCGGCTGGTCGATCTGGGCGGCGACGACGCTGCGCACGCACGGCGTGACCGGCAGCGATCCGTACGCCTACACGCAGATGGGCGTCGATCTCGCCGAGCGCGGCACACTGGCGCACGCGTTCCCGTTCGTCGAGCAGACCTACGCGCTCGGCATCGACTCGCATCCGGTGGTGCACATCGGCTATCGCATTCCGACCGATGCGCGCCGCATCGCGCCGACGGTATGGCCGATCGGGTATCCGTGGTTCACCGCGGCGGCGTGGATCGTCGGCGGCGAGGCCGGCGTCTTTCTGCTCACGCCGGTGTTCAGCCTGCTGTCGCTCGCGCTGATCGCGCTGCTGATCGTGCGCCTGCCGTTCGGCGGCCCAGCGCGTCCGGTGATCGCGGCGCTGACGGTATTCTTCGTCGCCACGTCGTATCAGCAGATCGAGTGGCAGATGATCCCGATGGCCGACATCGCGTCGCAGCTCTTTTCGCTCGGCGCGCTCGGCGCGGCGCTGTTTGCTTCGAACGCGCACGGCCGTCGGCGCATCGTGCTCGCGGCCATCGCCGGCGCGGCGATCGGCGTGGCGTTCGACGTGCGCTACACGCAGGTGCTGATCGCGCCGGCCGTGGCGTTCGCGCTGGCGCTGCCCGTCGTCGGCGAACGCCCGCGTCTGCGTCTCGATGCGGCGTTCTGGATCGCGCCGCTCGTCGCCACGCTCGCGGCCGCGCCGACCTTCGTGTATCACGCGGCGTGGTTCGGCCATCCGTTCGTCACCGGCAGCGAAGAGCTGAGCAACTTCTCGCTGGCGCGCATGCCCGAGACTTTTCTGCGCACGCTGCACGAGGCGAACTGGGTGCGCGAGTTCGGGTTTCTCACGCCGCTGATCGCCCTCGGCCTCGTCGCGATGTGGCGCACCAGCCGCAGGCTGACGGCGACGCTGGCGCTGTTCTTCGTGCCGGTGTTCGGCCTGCACGTGTTCTACGACTATCTGCGGCTGCGCGATCTGCTGTCGCTGTTTCCGATCGTCTATCTGTTCGCGGCGATCGGCGCGATCGCACTGTGGAACGCCACGGCGCGCGTGCGCGTGCATGCGCTGCGCATCGCCGCGGCGTTCGCGTTGTCGTTCGTGTGCGTGCTGCGCACGATGGAGACGCTGGCGCTGCCGGTGACGCGCGGCTTCGGCGCGTTCGGCTATCTCGTCGCCGAGCAGCGCCGCAGCTTCGACGCGCTGGCGGCGGCCACCGAGCCGAACGCGGCGATCGGCTGTTCGCTCAATTCCGGCGCCGTCGATCTGCACGCCGATCGGCGCACGTTTCGTCCGCACGGGTGGAGCACCGACGATGCGGAGAAATTCATCGACGCGCTGCTGCAGGCGAACACGCCGGTGTATCTGCTCGTCGACGGCGAAGAGATGCAGCGCGCCGCCGATGCGCTGCGCGGCCGCTTCACCTTCGCCGAAGTCGCGCGCTTCGACGTGCCGTATTACTTCGTCGGCAGCGGATCGGAGAATCGCCGCGTGCCGCTGTTTAAGGTGACGCGCTGAATCGGCGCGTAACGCACTCACAAAAGTGCGTTACTCTTTTTCCAATCCCTCTCGCATGGAAGCCGTCGTCCCCCTGATCCCGCGGCGGTGAGTCCTTTTCTGGTTCGTGGTGGTTCGCGCAGCGTGTGAACGCGGCGCGGCATCGCTGCGAAGGAGCGGATGTCCCATGCTGCGAGTTCAGTCTTCGCGTCGCGCCGATTCGGTCGCTTGGAAAATAGCTGCGACGGCGATAATCTGTGCGGTTCTGCTTGTTGCTGCACTGACGAGTGCGGGTCGGCTTGCTTCGCCGCTGCTTCAATTCATAGATGGAGGAAGAGCGTATGCCCCGATCATCGACAACGGGCCGTCCGTCGGCCCGCAGCCGGGCAGCATCGTGTTCGTGTCGCGCAAGATCAACGCCGACGGCAGCATCTACTGGAATGCGCCGCAGGTGAAGGATCAGCCCGGCGTCGGCCCGCACAGCCGGGTGCGGCCGGCCGCGCCCGGCAAGCTCGTCGTGCGCGCACCCGACGGCGCGCTCACCGTGCTCGTCGACGGCGCCAAGCCGACCACGGCCAGCCTCGAGCTGATCGACGTCAACGCGCCCGACGTTTCGTACGACGGCACGACGATCGTCTTCGCCGGCCTGCCCAAGGGCAGCTACGACACCGCCCCGGCGCGCAGCATCGGCGCGTGGCGCATCTTCACCATTCGCTACGACGGCACGCAGCTGCGCCAGGTCACGTTCACAGATCAGAACCTCGACGTCGTCGCGCACGGTCTGCCGGAAGGGTTGGTGGGCTACGACGATTACGACCCGGCCTGGCTGCCGGACGGCCGCATCGTCTTCGCATCGACGCGCTATCCGGCGTTCGCGCACTACAGCGGCGTGCGCACGTCGAATCTGCACGTTGTGAATGCCGATGGTGCGGCGCTGCATCGCATCACCACCGAGCGCAACGGCGCCGATCGGCCGACCATCGATCCGCTCACCGGCCGCATCGCCTATTCGCGCTGGTGGCGCAACCATCGCTTCGGCCTCAATGACATGACCACCGTCGGCAACGCAACCGACGGCTTCCTGCAGAAAAACGGCCTGAGCGCCGATCGCACGAAGCAGTTGGACGGTTCGCCGCAGTTCGCCGATTACCTGTGGCGCAACGCATGGCATCTCGCCACGATCAATCCGGACGGCACCAGCCTTAAAAGATTCGCCACGGCGCTGCATGAAGAACAGAACCACGCGTATGGCGGGACGTTTCTCGCCGACGGATCGTACATGGGCAACTACTTTCCCATGTACAACATGACCGAGGCCAGTGGATTCGGCGGGCTGCGCCGCTTCGCGCGCGAAGGCTCCGGCTACGACGCATTTCTCGGGGTGACGACGATTTCGAGCAATTACGTGAACACCAGTCCGCAGCCGTCGTACGGCATCTATCCCGGAGAGTACGCCACCGAGCCGGCGGCGCTGCCGAGCGGCGAACTGCTCGTCTCGATCGCGCCGGACATCGGGCAGGACTACGGCATCTATCGCGTCTCGGCCGACGGCGCCAAGCGCACGCTTCT
This sequence comes from Thermoflexales bacterium, assembly GCA_044235195.1. Classification (GTDB taxonomy): domain Bacteria; phylum Chloroflexota; class Anaerolineae; order J036; family Brachytrichaceae; genus CANJQH01. The sequence goes on along the minus strand of JBIIIA010000128.1, from coordinate 2,322 downwards.
CTACGATGCGCGCGGCACGTCCGAGCTGCGCGCCAAGCCGCTCGCCGCGCGCACGAAGCCGCCGGTCATCGCCGACACCGTGCCGGCCGCTGCGTCGCTGCTGCCGCCGGCGGCGGACGGCCCGTACGCGCAAGACGGCACGTTCATCTTCGAAGCGTGGAACGTGTACGCCAACGGCCCGGTCGACAGCGACATCGTGAACGCCGTGCCTGTCGGCTCCGCCGCGCGGCTGCGCTTCTTCACCGATTTCCAGCGCGCCGCCTACGGATCGTATCCGGCGCTCGACTGGCCGATTCTGCTGACCGAGACGACGGTGTCGCCGGCCGGCGCGGCGCGCACGACGAACATGCCGGCGAATATTTCGCTCTTTGAACAGATGCGCGATGGCAATAATCGCATCCCGCTCTCGCGCGACGTGTACGGCAACAACGGCGCTGGCCACGTCGCCGGGCTGAACTTCGGTCGCCCCGGTGAGCTCATGCAGTGCGTCGGGTGTCATACCGGCCACTCGATGATCCCGCTGCCGGCGAATTCCATCGTGGCGCAGTTCACGAACCTGGCGCCCGGCGCATCCGTGGCCGCGTCTTCGTCGCGCGATCCGAACTACGTGCGCGGGGTCATCGATCGCCGCGTCAATCGCAGCGAAATCTGGCGCAGTTGGACGAGCGCGCCGGGCAGTGCGAGCGGGCAGTGGGTGACGCTCACGTTTCCCGTCCCCGTCACCGTGCGCACGGTGCGCCTGTACAACCCGCGCCAGGGTGACGAGGCGTCGTCGACGCTGCAGGTGAACTCCGCGCGCGTGACCCTGTACAGCGATGCGGCCGGGACGACGTCCGTGGCGACGCAGACGGTCGGCGCGCTGGCGCTCGACGGCACCGACGTGGCGTTCGCCGACGTGCGCGCGCGCGTGGTGCGCGTCGAGCTGCTCGACGTGGACGGCACGTTTTACGGGTCGGCCGCCGCCGGCCTGGCGGAAATCGAAGTCATCGCGCGCGGCGAGTAGGGGGTGACCTTCGAAACGACGGAAAGGTACCCGGCTTCTTAGAAGCCGGGTACCTTTCCGTCGTTTCGAAGGTCGCCAACGGTCAGGCGACGTCAGCCGGTATAGTCGCGGGCCTGTCGGTCGATCTGCTCGTCGTCATTCTCAATTACGCCACGCGCGACCTGCTGCGCGATTGTCTGCGTTCGCTCGAGGCGCAGAGCGGCGTGCGCTGCGAAGTGTGCGTCGTCGACAACGCCTCGCCCGACGGCAGCGCCGAGATGGTCGAACGGGAATTCCCGCGCGTGCGGCTGCTGCGCAATCCGGAGAACAACGGCTTCTCCGCTGGCAACAATCTCGGACTGCGCACCTTCGGCTGGCCGGAGGCCGGGCGCTCGCGCTACGTCATGCTGCTGAACCCGGACACCGTGGTGCCGGAGGGAGCGCTCGCCGCCATGGTGGCCTACGCCGATGCGCATCCCGACGCCGGCGTGATCGGGCCGCGGCTGCTGCTGCCCGACGGCTCCCTCGACAAGGCGTGCCGGCGCGGGTTTCCGACGCCGGCGGTGTCGTTCTATCGGCTGAGCGGGCTGAGCCGCATCTTCAAGCGCAGCCCGCGCCTTAATCGCTACAACATGGAATACCTCGACGAGCGGCGGGAAGCCGAAGTCGACGCGGTCGTCGGCGCGTGCATGCTCATGCGCGGCGAAGCGCTGCGACAGGTCGGGCTGCTCGACGAGGTCTTCTTCATGTACGGCGAAGACCTCGACTGGTGCCTGCGCTTCAAGCAGGCCGGCTGGCGCGTGATGTACTTCCCGGACGTGATCGTGCATCACGTCAAGCGCGCGGCCAGCCGGCGCAGTGCGAAGGCGCAGTACGAATTCGACCGCGCCATGTGGCTCTTCTATAAGAAGCACTACCGCGCCGCGCAGTCCGGGCTCGTCGATCTGCTGGTGCGGATCGGGCTCGGGCTGCGCGGCGGTCGCGCGCTGTGGCGCGAAATGAATGGGACGAACGGGACGAACGCGTCGGCTACTGCCGCGGACGATCGCCGATCTTGACGGTGACGATCTGCTCTTCCCCGTCGCGCCAGATCTTCACCGGCACTTCGTCGCCGACGCTCGTCCCGTCGACGATCAGGTCCAGCATCTGGTCCGAGTTTTCCACGGGCACGCTGTTGAACTCGAGGATGACGTCGCCGCCCCGGGGGATGCGCATGCCGTCGATCGTGGCCAGATTCTCGACGTCGCCGCCGCGCAGGCCGGCGCGCGCCGCCGGGCCGCCGGTGACGACCTCGACCAGGTAGACGCCGCGGTCGATGTTCACGCCGAGGCGTTCGCCCG
>JBIIIA010000127.1:0-8456 GCA_044235195.1 Thermoflexales bacterium | reverse complement strand
CCTTCGCTTCCGGCCGCACTACGAACAACGCACCGCCGCTCGATGCGCCGGCCGCGATGCGCAGTGCGCGCCCCTGGCTGCGCACATATGCGTTGACCGCCGGGCTCGGCCCGACATAGCCCAGATCGACCTCGCCGGCCATCAACGCCTCGATGAGCGCCGGGCCGGCGTTGAACGTCTTCGCATCCAGCTTCGCCCCCGCCGCAGCGCAGGCTTTCTCGAACATCCCCATTTGCATGCCGATCAGCGCCGGCGCATGCGTGACGTTCGGGAAATACGCCAGGCGCACGCTCGACGGCGCCGCCTCTCGTGATGCACCGGCGGTGCACGCTGCCGCCGCAGTAGAAATTCCGGCCAGCACGGAGAGCTGTAGAAAATTACGGCGATCGAGTCGAATTCGGTTCTTCATGTTGAAACAGGGCGTAATCTTAGCGCCTCGCGCGATGCGCCCACTCAGCGGCCGTCACAGAAAACCTTCGTCGCCGCTCATCGCATCGCGCAGCACCGCCATCACCTTCGCCGCTTCGGCGATGACGGCCACGTCTTCGAGCAGACGTGGCCGCGGCAGGTCGATGCAGAATTCACCGACGATGCGCCCCGGGCGCGGCGAAAACACCAGCACGCGATCGCCGAGCGCCACCGCTTCGCGCACGTTGTGCGTCACGAACAAGATCGTTTTGCCCGTCGCCGCCCACAGGCTTTCCAGCTCCACGTGCAGTCGATCGCGCGTCAGCGCATCGAGCGCACCGAACGGCTCGTCCATCAGCAGAACGTCCGGATCGACGGCGAGCGAGCGCGCCAAGGCCACACGCTGCCGCATTCCGCCGGATAACTGGTGCACCGGGCTGTTTTCGAATCCGCGCAGATGCACTCGTTCGATCCAGCTGCGCGCCTGCTCCGCCCGTTCCCGCCGCGACACGCCGATCTGCTTCAATGCGAACTCGACGTTGCCCTGCACCGTCAGCCACGGAAACAACGCCGCTTCCTGAAACATCATGACGCGATCGATGCCCGGCCCGCGCACGACGGACTCCCCGGCAATCACCGATCCGCCGGTCGGCGCCTCGAGGCCGGCGATGATGCTCAGCAGCGTGGATTTGCCACAGCCGCTGGCACCGAGAAAACACACGAACTCCCCACGCGCCACCGTCAGGTCGATCGGTGCGAGCGCCTGCACGCTGCGCCCCTTGGACAGGAACGTTTTGCTTACTCCGTGGAGCGTCAGGGCCGGGGAGGTGGCCTGGGAATTGGACATAGTTCGAGCTCGAAGGAAAAACTGTAGACACACTGCGCGTCTCTGTCAATCGCCGCAGCGAAAACCGACGCATCAGCAATTGAGGGCGGTCGGCGGTCGGCGGTCGGCGGTCGGCGGTCGAAAATTCTTCCGGGCGCAAATTCGGTATAGTCACACCGACATGGTTCAGGTTCGCATCCCCACCCCGCTGCGCCCATACACCGGCGGCGCGCGCGTCGTCGAACTCGACGGCGCCACCATCGCCGCCGTGCTCGCCGCGCTCGTCGAACGATTCCCATCGCTCGCCGCACAGCTGTACGATGCCGACGGCCGCCTGCGTTCGTTCGTCAACATCTATCTCGACGACGAAGACGTACGCCATCTGCAGGGAATGGCCACGCCGGTCGAGGACGGCGCCGAGCTCAGCATCGTGCCGTCCGTCGCCGGCGGCGCGCCGCCGCTCACCTCGCCCGACGGCGTCTCGCTCTCGAACGAGGAAATCCGCCGCTACTCACGCCACCTGATCCTGCCGGAAGTCGGCGTCGATGGCCAAAAGCGCCTCAAGGCGGCGAAGGTGCTGCTGATCGGCGCCGGCGGCCTCGGCGCCCCCGCAGCGATGTACCTCGCCGCCGCCGGCGTCGGCACGCTCGGCATCGTCGACTTCGACGTGGTCGACGAATCCAATCTGCAGCGCCAGATCATCCACGGCCAGAGCACCGTCGGCGCGCCGAAAATGGAAAGCGCCCGCCGCCGCATCGCCGACATCAACCCGTACACGCACGTCGTCGGCTATGAATTCGCGCTCGACAGCACGAACGCGCTCGAGATTTTCAGCCAGTACGACGTCATCGTCGACGGCACCGATAATTTTCAGACGCGCTATCTCGTCAACGACGCCTGCGTGCTGACCGGCAAGCCGAACGTGTACGGCAGCATCTTCCGCTTCGAAGGACAGGCCAGCGTCTTCTGGGCCAAACACGGGCCGTGCTATCGCTGCCTCTATCCGGAGCCGCCGCCGCCCGGCCTGGTGCCCAGCTGCGCCGAGGGCGGCGTGCTCGGCGTGCTGCCCGGCGTCATCGGCGTCATCCAGGCGACCGAAGCGGTGAAGCTCATCACCGGATCCGGCGACCCACTCATCGGCCGCCTGCTGACGTACGACGCGCTCGACATGCGCTTCCGCGAAATGAAGCTGCGCCGCGACCCGCACTGCCCGATCTGCGGCGAGCACCCGACGCAGCACGGCCTGATCGACTACGACCAGTTCTGCGGTGTCCCGCCGGCCGCCGCGCAGCAGCTCGACGCGCGCGGCATCCCGGAGATCACCGTGCAAGAGCTGCGCGACCGCATCGCCGCCGGCCTCGCCTCCAGCAACACGCTGCTGCTCGACGTGCGCGAGCCGAACGAGTGGGACATCGTGCACATCGACGGTGCACAGCTGATGCCCAAAGCCACCGTCGCCGATCACCTCACCGAGTTCGCCCCCTACGACGAAATTCTCGTGCAGTGCCGCAGCGGCGCGCGCAGCGCCGACATCGTGCGATTCCTGCGCGACGACGTCGGCTTGAAGAACGTTAAAAACGTGAAGGGTGGCATCCTGGCCTGGGCGCGCGAGATCGACCCGTCGCTGCCGACGTACTAGCCCGCTAGCCCGTCACTACGCCGCCGCCGACGACGACGTCGCCGCGATAGCACACCAGGCCCTGCCCCGGCGTGACGTCGCGCTGCGGCTCGTCGAATTCGAACGACGCCGCGCCGTCCGGCAGCGGCGTCAGCAGGCCGGCCGCTTCGCGCGCCTTGTAGCGCACCTTCGCCGTGCAGCGCAGCGGCTCCGCCGGCGGCGCGTCGGCGCAGTAATGCATCGCCGCCACGCGAGCGGTGCGCGCGCCGAGCTCCTCCGCCGTCCCGACGATCAGCGCATTGCGCAGCGCATCCAGCCGCAGCACGTACATCGGCGCGGCGTCGGAACTGCGCACTTCGAGGTTCAGACCCTTGCGCTGCCCCACCGTGTAATACGGCAGCCCTTCGTGCAAGCCGATGCGCTCACCCGCCGACGTGAAGATCGGCCCCGGGCGCGCGATGCCCGGGCGCTGCCGCGCCAAAAAGCCGCGGTAATCCCCCTGCGTCAGGAAGCACAGATCCTGCGACTCGGCACGCTCGGCCGTCGGCAGCCCGAAGCGCCGCGCCAGCTCGCGCACTTCGGCCTTCACGAACCCACCGCACGGGAACATCGCGCGCGACAAATCCTTCTGCCCGAGCACATGCAGCACGTAGCTCTGATCCTTCTTCTCGTCGCGCCCCTTGCCCAGCTCGAACACGCCGGCGGCATCGCGCGCTACGCGCGCATAGTGGCCGGTGGCCAGATATTCCGCGCCGAGCGCCAGCGCGCGCTGCATCAGGAAGCCGAAGCGAATCGAACGGTTGCACTGAAAGCACGGGTTGGGCGTCGTCGCCGCGGCGTACGCGTCCGTCCACGGATCGACCACGCGCTGCTTGAACACCTGCTCGGCATGCACATCGTAGAAGCGAATGCCGAGCATCTGCGCGATCGCCCGCGCGTCGGCGACGGCCTCGGGCGCACAGCAGCGATTGGCGTTCGGCCGCCCGTACGCGTCGGCGCCTTCCTCGGCCCACAAGCGCAGCATGATGCCGACGACGTCGTAGCCCTGCTCGACGAGCAGCGCCGCCGCCACCGAGCTGTCCACACCGCCCGACATCGCCACGACCACGCGCGTCTTCGTCACGACATCTCCAGCGCCGCGCGTCGCACGCGTGCGACGCAGCCGGGCAGCACGTCGAGCAGCGCGTCGACTTCGGCGTCCGTGCTGTGATACCCCAGCGTGATGCGCAGGCCGCCCAACGCCCAGTCGCGCACGATGCCCATCGCCGTCAGCACCGGCGACGGCTCCGGGTCGCCGCTGGCGCACGCGCTGCCGGTGCTCACCGCGATGCCCTCGACGTCGAGCGACATCAGCAGCGTCTCGCCGTCGACGCCGTGAAACAGGAAGCTGGCATGTCCGGGCAGCCGCTCCTGCGGATGTCCGCTCAGCCGCACGTCGGGGACCGCATCGAGCACGCCGGCGATCATGCGATCGCGCAGCGCGCGCAGCCGCGGCGCCTGCGCCTCACGTTCCCGCGACACGTACTGCAGCGCCGCCGCGGCGCCGACGGCGCCGGCCACGTTGACCGTGCCCGCCCGTCGCCCGCGTTCGTGGCCACCGCCGGTCGACGTCGGCAGATACGGCGTGCCGTCGCGCACGTAGAGCACACCCACACCCTTCGGCCCGTAGAACTTATGCGCGCTCAGCGCCAGCAGATCGACTTGCAGATCGTTCACATCGATCGCCATGTACGCCGGCGCCTGCACCGCATCGGTGTGAAAGAGCGTGCCGTTGTCGTGACAAATCGACGCCAGCTCGCGCACCGGCAGCAGCGTGCCGACCTCGTTGTTCGCCAGCATGATGCTGGCCAGCACGGTGTCCGGCCGCAGCGCACGACGCAGGTCGTCCGGGTCGACGCCGCCGAATTCATCGACCGGCAGCATGGTCACGTCGAAGCCGAACAGATCGTGCATCTGGTGCACGGTCGCTTCGACGGCATGATGCTCGGAAGCGGCGCTGACGATGTGTCCGCTCGCGAATCCGCGCTGGCGACGCACGGCGAGCGCGGCGCCGCGAATGGCGAGGTTGTCGCTCTCGGTGCCGCAGCCGGTGAACACGATCTCGCTGGCGCGCGCGCCGATGGCGCAGCCGACCACGCGGTGCGCTTCGTCGAGCGCCGCCGCCGCATCGCGGCCGAAGCTGTGCAGCGACGAAGCATTGCCGTAGACCTCCGCGAGATGCGGCTGCATCGCCGCAAGCGCCGCCGGAGCCAGAGCGGTCGTCGCCGCGTTGTCCATGTAAATCCGTCGTTCGGGCATAGTGCGCATTGTATGCAGCATAATCAACGCATCGTTAGCGCCGCCCAATTTCCGCATCTCCCGCGCCCACGCTCCATTCGCATCCTCGGCGTGCGCATCGACGACGTCGACTACGAAGATGCGTGCGCGCGCGCCGAGCAGCTGATCGCCGCCGGCGGCGTGCATCAGTTCGCCACCGTCAATCCCGAATTCGTGATGCGCGCGCAGCGCGATGCACATTTTCGCGACGTGCTCGAGCGCTGCGACCTGGCGCTCGCCGACGGCGTCGGCATCACGCTGGCCGCGCGCCTGCGGCGTGAGCCGCTGCGCGCGCGCGTCACCGGCGTCGAGCTCACGCAGCGATTGTGCGCGCGCGCGGCCGTGCGCGGCTGGCGAGTGTTTCTGCTCGGGGCGGCGCCCGGCGTGGCCGAACGCGCCGCCGATGCGCTGCGCGCGCGCAGCCCGGGCCTGCTCGTAGCCGGCTGCTTCGCCGGCTCGCCGCGCGCCGAGCACTTCGCCGAAATCGACGCCCGCATCGCCGCAGCGCAGCCGCAGCTGCTGTTCGTGGCGTACGGCGCTCCGGCGCAGGACATCTGGCTGAGCGATTTCGCACGACGCAGCGCCGCCGCCGGCCTGCTGGGCATGGGCGTGGGCGGCACGTTCGATTATCTGGCCGGCGTGCGCCGCCTGGCGCCGCGCTGGATGCGGCGCGCCGGGCTCGAATGGCTCTTCCGCCTGCTGTCCCAGCCGAGCCGCTGGCGACGCCAGACGGCGCTGCTGCACTTCGCCGGATCTGCGCTGATCGAAGCAGCGACAAAACGTCGATGACGGTGATAATGCGCACTGCCGCATGAAAGCCGCATCTCGCACTACATCGATAAAGCACGCGCTCACGCCGCAGGAAATGCTGACCGTGATGCGCACATCGCCGCTGTTCGCGCAGCTCTTCCCCGACGAATTCCGCCGCGTCATCGGCCTGCTGCAGATCCGCCGTGCCGCCGCCGGGGAAATTCTGGCCACCGAAGGGGAAATGGACGGCACGCTGTACCTGCTGCGGCGCGGCCGCCTGAACGCCCGTCGCGTCGGCCTCGGCCGCGAGAGCCGCCCCGTCGTTCGCTTTCACCTGCCCGGCGACGTCTTGAACGAAGATGCGTTTCTCACCGGCTGCGCAGCGCAATGGACGCTCGAGGCGATCGACGACGTCGAAGTATGGATGGTGCCGGCCAGCGACTTCCGCGCTCTCGTGCACGAACTCGGCGACATGGACACCAGGCTCGGCGCGGGCGGCGACGCCGACGACGCCGATGCGCACGAAGCCGGCGTCGTCTCTCTGCGCACGCAGTTCGAAGGACAGCGCGCCGGTGAAAAGCTGCTGTGGAGCGGACGCCGGCACGCACTGCTGTTCGTGCGCGATGCGTGGCTCGGCTGGCTGTTCATGGCTGCGGCCATGGCGATCACGCTCATCGCCGCGTCCCCGAACGCGCCTGCATTCCTCGATTCGTCGAGCGGCACGCTCGTGCGCATCGGCATTTTCATCGCCGGCATTACCATCGCCGCCTGGCATTACCTCGACTGGCGCAACGACATCTACGTCGTATCGGATCAGCGCATCTTCCACCGTGAACGCGTGCTCATGATCATCGATCAGCAGAATGAATGTCCGCTCGAAAAAGTGCAGAACGTGCGCATCGATCGGCCGACATGGCTGCATACGCTGCTCGACATCGGCCACATCATGATCGAAACGCAGGGCGCACGCACCAACATCGCCTTCCACTGGGTGCGTCATCCCGACGCGACCGTACGCCTGATCCTCGGCAGCGCCGGCCGTGTGCGGGAAAGACGCGAAGCGATGGAAAAAAATCGCGTGCGAAAAACGCTGCACCGAGCGCTGCACGGCGCTACCGCCCCATACGACGAACGGACGCAGAGCACACCCGCGATCGTTCCGCCACGCTCACGCTGGATCAGCATCTACCACTGGTTCATCCCGCCGATGCGCGAGACGCGCGGCGCCGACGTCGTGTACCACAAGCACTGGCTGCTGCTCATCCGCACGACCGGCGTTCCCATGATCTTGTTCATCACCTCGATCGCGCTGCAGTTGGTCGTCGCACAACTCGGCTGGACCCCGCCGTCCTTCGTATCGCCGAGCGTGCTGCAGCTCATCGGCATCGCGGCCTCCCTCGCCCTGCTCGGCCGCTGGATCTGGTGCTACGAAGACTGGCGCAACGACGTCTATATCGTCACACCCGACCGCATCATCGACTTCGATCGCTCGCCATTCGGGCTGGCCGGCACGCAGCAAAAAACCGCCGGCATGAACAGCGTCCAGAACATCTCCTACCGCACGCAGGGCATCCTCGATAATCTGTTCAATATCGGTGACGTCATCATCCACACCGGCAGCAACGACGGCGAGCTCATCTTTGAACGCATCTGGAACCCGCGCCGCGCACAGCGCGAGATCGTCGACCGCGTCGAAGATTTTCAACGTCGCCAACAACAATCTCAACAGAACGCACGTCAGCGTGAACTCACCGAGTGGCTGACGGCCTACGACCAAATCAAGGCTCAATCATGATTCGCCCCATCCGCAAGATCGGTGACCCGGTGCTGCGCAAGCGCGCAGCCAAAATCGAAAAAATCACCAAAGACACCCAGAAGCTCATCGACGACATGATCGATACGATGCACAAAGCCAACGGCCTCGGCCTGGCGGCGCCGCAGATCGGCGTCTCGCAGCGCATCGCCGTCGTGGAAATTCACGAGCCGCCCGAAAATGAAAAAGAGCCGGGGACGATCAAGCTCTACACGCTGATCAACCCGGAGATCGTGCGCACCTCCGACGATCGCTGGCAGACCGCCGAAGGCTGCCTCTCCATCCCCGGGTGGCGCGGCGAAGTGGAACGGCCGGAGACGATCACCGTCAAGGCGCTCGACCGCACCGGCGAGCGCCTGCGCTTCGAAGCGAGCGGCATGCTCGCGCGCGCCATTCAGCACGAGATCGATCATCTCGACGGCGTCCTCTACATCGACAAGCTCATCGCCCCCGATCGCATCTGGCAGGTCGACGAATCCAGCGACGAGGACTAGGGGCTCCTCACACGATAATTCCCATTTATGCACATCCGCGTTCACACCCACGTCGAAGACTTCGCCGCACTCGCGCCGGAATGGCGCGCGCTGCAGCAGCGCCTCGCCTTCGATTCGCTCTTCTACACACCCGAATGGCAGGAATTGACGTGGCGTGAATTCGGCCGCGGAGAACTGCAGATCGTCGCCGTGCACGACGATGCCGGCGCGCTCATCGCGCTGGCGCCGCTG
>JBIIIA010000513.1:0-2507 GCA_044235195.1 Thermoflexales bacterium | reverse complement strand
GCCCACGTCTTCTAACATACAAGGGGGGTAGGGGGTGAGGCGTAGACGCGAATCAATGTTCCCTTGTGAGGAGTCAGGGGGTGAGGCGTAGGCGCATCGCATCTTCATGCGCGCGAAATTTCGGCGGAGAGGGGGAAAGAGGAGGTGCGGTGTAGAAAAGATTCACCACAAGTACCCTAATCCGTACCACCATCCTCTGCGCTACTGTGCTGCATGGATCCGGCCGATCGCCGCGGAATCGATTCCGCGGCGACTTTCGAGGGCCGGCGTCGCTGAAATCGAAAACCGACCATGTACGCACCATCACCCTTTCGCATTCGCACACTCCGCACCGCATTCGCCGCCGCCCTGACGCTGGCCGGCATGCATTGGAACGCCCCCGCACCGGCGCAGGCAGCCGCGCCGTCCGCACCGCCGCAAGCCGCGCCGCAGACTGCGCTGTCGTCGTCCGCGGCTGCGCCGCAGGACAGCGGCAACTTCGCCTGCGCCGAATACACCTGCACGATCACCGCTGTCGGCGCCACCGTCGGCCCGATCACCGTGACGGAGGCGCCGCTCGACCTGGCCCTCAACATCACCATGCCGATGGGCAAGCTGAACTTCAACGTCACCGGTGTGTCCGCCGGAAGCGCGGTGACGCTTTATGTCGACACGCCCAGCGCCGCCCACCTTTCAGATTTCTACGCGCTGACGTCCGGATCCTCCGCCTGGCAGAGCCAGTCGGCGTCCGTGGCCGTGCTGGACGCGACGCGCACCCGCGTGGCGTTCGCCATCACCGACGGCGGCGCCTTCGATGCGGACGGCGCAGCCAACGGCAGCATTTCCGTGGTCGGCGGGCCGGCGATCGACTACTTCAACATGTACGTCCGCGAAAATAACTGGTACATCGGCCTGTTTTCGCCGAAAGTTCTGGTGACGCAGACCATCCTCGGCCCGCAGCTGTATGCCATTACCCACGGCACAGACTTCACGGAAACTGCGTTCTATATCTCCCCCCATTCCAAACAAATCGTGTACGAAGGGGCGACGCCCGATTTCGAAAGTACATCCGCCGCCATCGCTCGTGACAGCTTCGGCCGACCGGTCTACACCCTCACGATCTCCCTGCGCGGCGCCACGGCGGGCTCCGCTTCCATCACATACACGACGCACGTGCATGTGCTCGATGACCCCGGCACGAACGGCCTGATCACCGATATGGACGACCCCCTGCCGTACGGCCCGGCGACCCAGTACAAAACGATGCTGCTGGACAAAGGCGGAATATTCGGTGGCACTTCAGCGGCGATTTCCCCCGCAGGCTCATTTCTGGGGAACGTCATCACGGTGACGCAGGAATATGGCCCGCGCTCCGGATATTTCGCCAGCTATTATCCGGACGTGACCGTCGACGGCGGCGCAGACTACTCGAACGGCGGCGCCGTAAGAGCTGTCAGCGCAGGCGTCGATTTCGCTCATGTGAGCAGCGACACGAGAAAGCGCGGCGTCGACGGCGACCCGCTCGTCGTCAATTTCGACGTCAGCGGCACTTCGCTCAACACCACCGCTGAGGCCTTCCTGCAAACGCTGATGTACGCCGTGAACGAAGACGGCGACCGCGTGTTCGCGGTCCACTACGCCAACGCCAACGGGTCCACGAAGTCCGAAACCTACTGGCCCGGCCTGCTCCAGCAGCACACCAACCTGGAGGTGCTGTGGCCGAGCGACGGCGCGCTCACCCCGGAGTTCGACGGGGACGTGTTCAGCTACACGACGAACGTGAACTACGCGACCAGCGCGCTGACGGTGACGGCGCTGGCGTACGATCCGTACGCGTTCGTCACGGTGACGAATGCATCCAGCGTGTGCCCAGCCGGCGTCTGCACCCTGGCCGTCGGCGCAAACGTCATCCGCGCCACGCTGCAGCCGGCGTTCTACGACACGCCCGCGACGACCTACACCATGACGGTGGTGCGTTCTTGCGACACCCAGGTGACGAACACGGACGACTCCGGCGCCGGCTCGCTGCGCGACATCATCGGATGCGCCGCTGCGGGCGACACGATCACCTTCGGCTCCACGTTCAACACGCCGCAGACGATCACGCTGACCAGCGGCGAGCTGGCACTGACGAAGCCGCTGATCATCAGCGGCACCGGCGCGAACCTGCTCACGATCAGCGCCGGCGGCGCCTCGCGCGTGTTCAACGCCACTGCGAGCACGACGCTGTACGGCATGACGCTGCGCGACGGATATGCCGCCACGAACGGCGGCGCTTTGTCCATCAGCGGCGGCACGCTGACGCTGTCGAACACCACCATCCTCAGCAACACGGCGGTCCAAAATGGCGGCGGCTTTTACGCAGAAGGCGCCGCGAGCATTTACGGCTCGAGAATTATCAGCAACGCAGTCCCAGGGGTGTCCAGTGGTGGCGGTGGATTCTATGTAAATGGCAATCTCGCCATGTCGTACACCGAAGTGTCGTCGAACACCTCCGCACACTACGGCGGCGGGTTCTACTCGAGCCG
>JBIIIA010000512.1:0-2510 GCA_044235195.1 Thermoflexales bacterium | reverse complement strand
GCCAATTTTGCCGTCGGCGACGGCGAGCGCATGCCGGTGGCGAACGACAGCGTCGACCACGTCACCCACATCGGCAGCCTCGAGCACTATCACAACCCGCCGCAGGGAGCAGCGGAGATCGCGCGCGTGCTGCGGCCGGGCGGCACCGCCGTGGTGCTGCTGCCGAACACCTTCGGCGTGCTGCACCTCGGCTACGTAGCCCGCCACGGCGACGTCTTCGACGACGGCCAGCCGGTGCAGCGCTACGCCTCGCGCCGGGCCTGGGAGCGCATGCTCGAAGCCGGCGGTTTGCGCGTGACGCGCGTCACGGGGACGGCCGGCTACGTCCCGCCGCGCACGTGGCGCGACGCGGCATGGCTGGCGCGGCGGCCGGCCAAGATCGCGCGCGTGGTGCTCGGGCTGCTCACCCCGGCCAATTTGTCGAATAACATTGTGTACGTATGTACGAAAGCGGCTCCTTGACGGAGCGCCTGCGCCGCGTATGGCGGCGCATCGGCCGCTGGATACCGGCGCTCGGGCTGGCGGCGGCAGCGGTCATTCTCGGAACGCTGGCGTGGCGCGATCGCGAAGCGCTGTGGCACGCCGTGAACGAAGCGCAGCCCGGCTGGCTGGCGGCGGCGTTCGTCGTATTCAGCGTGGATTTGCTGCTGGTGATCGCCATCTGGGCGCACCTGCTGCGCGCCCTCGGCGTGACGCTGCCGTTTCGTGAGCACGTTTCGATCTATGCGCAGTCGAACGCCGGCAAGCGCCTGCCGGGCACCCTGTGGTACGTGGCCAGCCGGGTCAGCCTGTACGAACGCTGCGGCGTGCCGGCGGCCACCGTAGCGATGGCGAGCGGCATGGAATTCGCCTTATCGTTCACCACGAGCGCCGTTTTCGGGCTTGTCACCGTCGGAGACCTGCTGTGGACCCAGGTTCTGCCGCACGTGGTGCACGACATCGGGGCACCGGCGCTGGCAGCGGCCGGGGTCGTGCTGGCGAGCGCCAGCCTGGTCGTGCTGATCGCCGGCCGACGACTGATGCGGCGCCGCTTCGGCGAGGCATTCCAGCTCAGCCACTACCGACTGAAAGCGCCGACGATTCTCGGCCTCGCCGGCGCGTACGCCGGCGTGTGGCTGCTGGGCGGAATTTTCCTGCTGTGCATTACTCTGGCCTTCGCGCCGGCGCTGAGCATCGGCCAGATGCGGCTGACCATCGGGGCGTGGGCGCTGTCCAGCATGCTGGCGACGCTGGCGCTGCTGCTGCCGTCTTCGCTCGGCGTCAAAGAGCTGACCGTCGGCGCGCTGCTCGGGGCGGCGCTGCCTGCGTCGACGGCGGTGCTGACGGCGCTGCTAGCGCGCCTGCTGGCGACCGGCTTCGACTTCGCATGGTCGGCGGCCGTGATGGTGGCGAAGGGCGGACGGCGGACGGCGGACGGCGAAAGGTAGACGGCGGACGGCCGACGGCGGACGGCGGACGGCCGACGAATAGCAGTGATCGTGAACAGGCGTTTTTCGATGCAGGGCGAGCACTACCCGAAGGGGTAATGGCCTGAAAGGTCCGAAATCTCTATGATTCGACCGTCAGCGGCCCGGCTTCGGCGCTGCCTCGGTATCCAAACAGTGGAGGAATTCGTGAAACTTACCAGAACCATTGCGAGCGCACTGCTCGCGACCGTCGCCCTCGGCGCGGCGCACAACACGACGCAGGCACAGTCCGGCGGCACCTACTCGACCGGTCTGCAGGTCGTGAACATGGAAGCCAGCACGGCCAACGTGACCATCACCTTCTACGACGCCTCGGGCAACCCGACCAGCCACGGCGACACGATCGCGGCGAGCGGCTCGAAGACGTACTTCCCGCTTCCGGCGGTGTCGTCGGGCTTCAGCGGCTCGGCCGTGGTGAGCTCGGACAAGCAGGTTGCGGCCGTGCTGAACATGCAGCGCGACCCGGCCGGGCGCGCGGCGTACGTCGGCGTGAGCGAGGGCAGCACCGAAGTGCTGATCCCGCTGCTGCTGAAGAACCACGGTTCGACCAACAACACCACCTTCTTCAAGGTGCAGAACGCCGGCACGGCGGATGCCACCGTCAACGTCGCGTATAGCGACGGCACCACCGGCAACGCCACGGTCGTCCCGGGCGCCGCGGCGACCTTCGATCAGGGCACCGAGTCGCACACCGGCAGCATGTTTGCCGGCAAGGTGACCAGCAATCAGCCGATCGTCGTCACCGTGGTGCAGGAGAACAGCACCCGCGTGTTCGCCTATGGCGCCTTCCCCGGCGGCACGACCAACCCGGTCATTCCGCTGGTGAATGTGCAGCCGGCCAAGAGCTACGCCACCGGCATTCAGATCCAGAACGGCGGCACGTCGTCGACGGAAGTGACGCTGACGTACTACCCGGCCCCGGGCAGCAACATGGGCACGCAGTGCACCGAAGTCAAGACGATCGCCGCGGGCGCGTCGGCCAACTTCGCGCTGGCCGCGTTCTCGGGCGCTGCGCCGGTCGCCGGCAGCACCTGCGCGCAGGGC
>JBIIIA010000126.1:0-8493 GCA_044235195.1 Thermoflexales bacterium | reverse complement strand
CTTCCCTAGGAGGCAGATCCCACCCGGTTCTCCGCCATGAACTTGCGCTGGCGCGCCACCACGCGCTGGCGCTGCACGATGGCATACACCACCAGCGCCACGATCGTGGCCGCATACGGAATCATCTGCACCAGCTGCGTCGGATACCGCAGGTTGCCCATCTGAATCGACAGCGCGTCCGCCGCGCCGAACGCCAGCGCCGCGATCAGCGTGCCGATCGGGTTCTTCGCCCCCAGATACACCGCCGCCAGCGCGATGAAGCCGCGCCCGGACGTGAAATCGCGCGCGAAGAAGTTCACGTAGCCCATGCTCAAAAACACGCCGCCCAGCCCGGCGAAGAAGCCGCTCAGCGTCAGCGCCAGATACTGCATGCCGCGCACGTTGATGCCCACCGAGCGCGCTGCATCCGGGTTCTCGCCCACCGCGCGCAGGTGAATGCCCAGGCGCGTGCGATACAGAAACACCGCGACCAGAACCGCCAGCACCAGCGCCGCATACGTCAGCACGTGCTGATTCAGCACCTCGCCCAGCGTGCCCATCTCCTTCAGCCCCGGCCACAAATCGACCAGAAACGGCAGCTTGCCGCTCACCAGGCCGGTCGTGCCGCCCTTGTCGCCGTTGCCGGTCAGCGCCTGCGTCACCAGATACACCACGAACGTGGTGCCGCCCGACGCCAGGATGTTCAACGCCACCGCCGTCAGGATCAGGTCCGACTTCAGGTTCAAATGGAAGAACGCCAGCAGCATTGCCAGCGCCATCGACATCAGCACGCCGGCAATCATGCCGATCCACGCGCTCTTGGCGAACACGCTCACCAGCACGCCCGCGCACGCGCCGGCCAGCATGATGCCCTCCAGCGCGATGTTGCCGACGCCGCCCAGCTCGGAGATCAAACCGCCCAACGCCGGCAGAATCAACGGTGTCGCCACACGCAGCACCGCCGCCAAAAACGTCGCGGAAAATACGACGCTGATCACCTGTTCCATATCTACTTCTCCTCCGTCGTCGAGCGCCGATTCTTCACCCACTGCACCAGCACCTGCGCCGTGATCAGCAGGATGATCACCGCCTGAATCACCTGCACGATCTCCGATCCGACCGCCGCCTGCTGCTCCATGATGTCGCCGCCCGTGCGCAGATACGCGTAGAACAGCCCGGTCACCGGCACCAGCAGCGGGTTGTTGCGCGCCAGCAGCGCCACGGTGATGCCTTCGAACGCCAGGCCGGCGCTGATGCCCGGGATCATCTTGCGATGTACGCCCAGCACCAGGTGCAGCCCGGCCAGCGCCGCGATCGCACCGCCGATGGCGAACGCATACACGATCGATTTCTTCGTGTCGATGCCACCGTAGCGCGCGAACTTTTCGTTCGCGCCGATCGTGCGCACTTCATAGCCGAACTTCGTGCGCGTCATCAACAGCCACACGCCGATCACCGCCAGCACCGGAAAGATGATGCCGATGTTCACGCGCCCGAACGAGATGCCCAGCAGGTCGCCCAGCTTCGTCAGAATCGCGTCCGGCAGCACCGGCAGCGACTCGCGCGTCTGCGATCCCTGCGGCGTCAGGAAGAACGTCAGCACGTAATCGTAGAAGCGCACCACGATCGCGTTGATCATCAGCGTCGACACGATTTCATTCGCTTTCAAATGCGCCTTCATCAGGCCCGGCACGATGCCGATCAGAAAGCCGACGACCATCGCCGCGAGCGCCGGGACGACGATCGCCAGCACCGGCGGCAGCGGCACGTAGATGGCGATCGCCCCGCCGACCAGCACGCCCATGTACAGCTGCGCCTCGGCGCCCAGGCTGAACTGCCGCGCGCGGAACGCGATTGACACCGACAGGCCCAGCAGGATCAGCGACGTCGCGTCCTCGAGCCAGCGGCCGGTGCGGAACCACGGGCCGCTCGGCCACGTCAGCAGCGTGGTGTACGCCTTGATCGGATCCTTGCCCACGACCAGCATGACGATGAAGCCCAGCCCCAGCGCCAGCAGGATCGTCAACAGCGTGATGCTCAGATCGATGATGGCCGAACGCCGTCGCTCGGCGATCACGCGCTTCAATGCCGCCGCGCGATCGAAGGTGATGGATGCGGATCCGGTGTGTTGCATATTCGTTGCCATGACCAGTTCGCCTACCAGTTCGCCTGAATCTCTTCGTCCGTATGATGCTTGATGCCGAGCATATACAAACCGACTTCTTCTTCGGCCAGCCCGGCCGCCTCGGGGAAAATCGCCGTCAGCTTGCCGTCTTTGATCACCGCCAGCCGGTCCGACAGCGACATCACCTCGGCGAGGTCGGCCGACACCAGCAGAATCGCCATGCCGGCGCTGCGTGCCTCGACCAGCTTCTCGTACATGTATTCGCTCGCGCCGATGTCCACGCCGCGCGTCGGCTGCGCCGCGATCAGCAGCCGCGGCTGAGACGACAGCTCGCGCGCCACGACCACCTTCTGCATGTTGCCGCCCGAGAGCGAGCCGACCGGCACGCTGCCGTCCGGCGTGCGAATGCCGAACTGCTCGATCAGCGCATCGCCGTTGGCGCGAATCGCCACCGGATCCATGAACAGCCCTTTCGTGAACGGCGGCTTGTCGTAGCGGTCGACGATCAGGTTCTCGTTGATCGCCGCCGTCAGCGCCACGCCGTTCGTCAGGCGATCTTCGGGGATGTGCCCGCAGCCGGCCTGCCGCACCTCGCGCGGCGACGCAGCCGTAATCTCGACGCCGCCCAGCTTCACGCTGCCGCCGATCGCCCGCCGCAGCCCGGTGATCACTTCGACCAGCTCGGTCTGTCCGTTGCCTTCCACGCCGGCGATGCCGAAAATTTCTCCGGCGCGCACGTTGAACGAAATGCCCTTGAGCGCCTCGACGCCGGCCTCGGTGGCGTACTCCAGCCCGCGCACCTGCAGCACCGCGTCGCCGCGCTGCACCGCCGGCTTGTCGATGTGCAGAAATACTTCGCGGCCGACCATCATGCGCGCGATGTCCTCTTCGTGCACGCTGCTCGTGTCGACCGTGCCCACCATCTTCGCGTCGCGCATCACGCTCACGCGATCGCTGATCTGCTTGACCTCGCGCAGCTTGTGCGAAATGAAAATCACGGTCTTGCCCGCGCGCACCAGCTGCCGAATCGCCGCGAAGAGTTCGGTCGTCTCCTGCGGCGTCAACACCGCCGTCGGCTCGTCCAAAATCAGCACGTCGGCGCCGCGATACAGCGCCTTCAGAATTTCCACGCGCTGCCGCGTGCCGACCGGAATGGCGTCGACGACCGCCGTCGGATCCACCGCCAGGCCGTACTGCTTCGACAGCGCCAGCGTCGCCTCGATCGCCGCCGCGCGATCGATCAGCACGCCGCGCTGCGGCTCGGTGCCCAGCACGATGTTCTCCGCCACGGTGAACGACGGCACCAGCATGAAATTCTGGTGCACCATGCCGATGCCGCTGCGGATCGCCTCCTGCGGATTCGAAATCTGCACAGCCTGTCCGCGCAGCAGAATCTCCCCGCTGCTCGGCCGCTCCATGCCGTACAGAATCTTCATCAGCGTCGATTTGCCGGCGCCGTTCTCCCCCACCAGCGCGTGAATCTCGCCGCGCCGCACTTCGAAGCTCACGTCGTTGTTGGCGCGCACACCGTTCGGATACACCTTGGTGATGCTGCGCATTTCGATCAGCTGGTCGGCCATAATTCCATTTCCGAAATCGAATCCGAAATGAAAAAGGCCCCTCCACGCGTTTTTCGTAGAGAGGCCTTCGTCTTCAGGGCATGCCCCGATTTACTTGAACGCGGTGTCGACCTTCGTCGCGCCGCTCTTGACCTTCTCGAACGCCGCCGCCACCTTGGCCTGGATGTCCTTGGACACGAACTTCTGATAGTTCTCGTTGTCCGCCACGCCGACCGCGTCGTCCGCCGCGCCGACGAAATCCTCGGCGCCGTACTTCAGCTTGCCCTCGGCGTCCAGCTTGGCCGCGCGGAACAGACCGGCGTCGACGTTCTTCAGCATCGACGTCACGATCGTGGCCTTCTGCTTCTCGTCCGGGATCGTCAGGAACTGGTCCGAGTCCACGCCGAGCGCATACAGGCCGTCCTCGGCCGCCGCTTCGAACGCGCCGTTGCCCGACGAACCGGCCACGCCCCACACCAGCACCGCGCCCTGCGCATACATCGCCTTGGCGATTTCCTTGCCCTTGGCCGGGTTGCTGAACGGGTTGTCGCCGCCGACGTACTGCACGATCACGTCGCTGTCCGGGTTCATGCCGGCTTCCTTGTAGCCCTGCTTGAAGCCGACGATGAAGTCGTTGATCACCGGGAAGTCCGCGCCGCCGATGATGCCGACCTTCGTGCGGTCACCCTGGTTCGGCAGCGTCTTCGCCTTCACCAGCTCGCCCATCGCGACGCCGAGCAAATACGAACCCTCGTTCTGCTTGAAGTAGATCGAGTACACGTTCTTGCAGCCGCCCTCGCACTTCGAGAAATCCGGGCCGGCGTCGAACGTCCAGAACTTCTTGTTCGGATACTTCGGCGCCACGGCCTGCACGTAGCCGCTCATGTCGAAGGTGCCGGCGATCAGCACGTCGTAGTCGTCGGTGGCCGCCGCCTCTTCGAGGCCCGGCTCCCACTTGTTGCGGTCGTAGCCCATCTCGATGACCTTGGTCTCGTAGCCGAGTTCCTTGGCCATCATGTCGAGGCCGCGCTTGGCGCTGTCGAAGAACGACTTGTCGCCCAGCGTGCCGTTCAGCACCAGCTTCACGCGCAGCTTGGCCGCGGCCGGAGCCGCTGCTTCCGTCTTCGTCTCGGCCGCCGGCGCCGCCGCCGGTGTCGCCGCGGGCGCGCATGCCGCGAGCAGAATGCTCGTCGCGGCGAGGGCGCCCAGCCAGGGTGCGAATTTCTTCATGGGTTCCTTCTCTCCTTGCTCCTATTGCTCTATTTGCTTCTGCCGACACACGATGGTCGTCTGGCATGCAGCTTCACCTGCGCAAAGCCGCCGGCGCCCCGACTGCATGTCCTTCGGCGAGGACAATGCCGAGCGAGCACCGGCGTCATTATATGCAGATGAAAAGCTACTGGAAGGCCGTCTCGACCTTCGTCGCGCCGCTCTTGACCTTCTCGAACGCCGCCGCGACCTTGGCCTGGATATCCTTGGACACGAACTTCTGGTAGTTCTCGTTGTCCGCCACGCCGACCGCGTCGTCCGCCGCGCCGACGCGCTCCGTCGCTCCGTAGGCGAGCTTGCCCTCGGCGTCCAGCTTGGCCGCGCGCAGCAGGCCGGCATCGACGTTCTTCAGCATCGACGTCACGATCGTGGCCTTCTGCTTCTCGTCCGGGATCGTCAGGAACTGGTCCGAGTCCACGCCGAGCGCATACAGGCCGTCCTCGGCCGCAGCCTCGAACGCGCCGTTGCCCGACGAACCAGCCACGCCCCACACCAGCACCGCGCCCTGCGCATACATCGCCTTGGCGATTTCCTTGCCCTTGGCCGGGTTGCTGAACGGGTTGTCGCCGCCGACGTACTGCACGATCACGTCGGTGTCCGGGTTCAGACCCGATTCACGGAAACCATGCTTGAAGCCGACGATGAAGTCATTGATGCCCGGGAAGTCCGCGCCGCCGATGATGCCGACCTTCGTGCGGTCACCCTGGTTCGGCAGCGTCTTCGCCTTCACCAGCTCACCCATCGCGATGCCCAACAGATACGAACCCTCGTTCTGCTTGAATTCGACGGCGTACACGTTCTTGCAGCCACCCTCGCACTTCGAGAAATCCGGGCCGGCGTCGAACGTCCAGAATTTCTTGTTCGGATACTTCGGCGCGATGCTCGTGATGTACGGCGCCATGTCGAAGGTGCCGGCGATCAGCACGTCGTAGTCGTCCGCAGCCGCCGCTTCCTCGAGGCCCGGCTCCCACTTGTTGCGGTCGTAGCCCATCTCGATGACCTTCGTCTCGTAGCCGAGCTGGTCGCGCATCATGTCCAGGCCGCGTGCGGCGCTGTCGAAGAACGACTTGTCGCCCAGCGTGCCGTTCAGCACCAGCTTCACGCGCAGCTTGGCCGCGTCCGTCTTCGTCTCGGCCGCCGGCGCCGCTGCAGGCGCTGGCGTCGCCGCAGGCGCGCACGCCGCCAGCAGCATGCTCGCCGCGCCGACGGCGCTGAGCAGGGATGCGATCTTCTTATTCATATGTGGACCTTCTTTCTGCGATCTTCGATCTGCAACGGACGAGGCGGCGCATGCCGTCGTCGGAAATTACGCGCCGTTCGAGCGTCGCAGCCCGCGCGTCGCACATGTCACCACCGCACCTTCGATCTCGCTCTCGCCCCTGCCCTCGACCTTGCCCTTGCCGAAATTCGAATTCTGAAGGATCGTCGATGATCGGACCGATTATAGGAGCATGAGTGCGTCGCGGGTGCATCCGCCCATCACAGCGCCAGAATCGCCGCGATGCGCTCGCGCCACTGCCGCTCGCGCCCCTCCAGCTCCGGCGCCACGCGCGACCCC
Organism: Thermoflexales bacterium; assembly: GCA_044235195.1. Taxonomy (GTDB): domain Bacteria; phylum Chloroflexota; class Anaerolineae; order J036; family Brachytrichaceae; genus CANJQH01. The sequence continues at coordinate 2,003 of JBIIIA010000126.1, read as the reverse complement.
TCCAGCCAGAAGTCGCGCACCGTGCGGCCCTGCGCATGCCCACGCTCGGTGTGCATGTCGATGGCGTAGTCCGGCACCTCCGGCAGCGCGCCGCCGCGCGCCGACTCCATGCGCATCCAGTTCAGCATCTCGTCGCTGCTGCGGTCCTTCGTGCGCGTCGCCAGAAATCGCACCGCGTGCACCGCGAACACGATGCGGTCGCCCTCGCCGTACTGAAAGCGCTGCCGCAGTCGATCGAGCGACTCGATCAGCACCGGCGCCGTCACGTCGCCGAAGCCGATGTCCTCGACCGAGATCACGCACAGGCGGTCCCACATCTTCTGCTCGAGCTCGCGGCTCGTCGTCGCCATCTCGTACGCCAGCAGCGCCGCATTCTCCACGCGCCCGCGCCGGATCTCCTTCTGCATCGCCGAAATCACTTCGTCGGCCGCAAACCCGCGTATCGTCTTCGTCTTCGTCCATGGATCGAACATCGTCACACCTCTTTAACTATTCACCATCTACGATCACTTCTTCCGCGCCCGCAACTCCCCCAGCGCCTCTTCCAGCCCGGCGCTCGCCGCTGCGTAGTCGACGGTCTGCAATCGTCGGTCGCGCATCAGCCACGCACCGTCGACCATCGTGTCCGTCACGTGCAGGCCGCAGATCGAATACACCAGCGCGGTGTACACGTCCTGCGACGACGGCCCCCAGCCGATCTCGTCGAGGTCGAGCGCGATCAGGTCGGCGCGTTTGCCGGCTTCGAGCGAACCGGTCACGTCGCTCAAACCGAGCGCACGCGCCGCGCGGATCGTCGCCATCTCGACGATCGTGCGCGCCGCCACCGGGTTGGGCTCGCCTTCACGATAGCTCGACAATTTGCCGAGCATCTGCATCTCCTTGAACATGTCGTACGAATTGTTCGCGGTGACGTTGTCGGTGCCGAGCGCAACCGAAATTCCCTCCGCCAGCATGCGCTTCACCGGCGCCGCGCCTTTGCCCGCGCGCATGCACGACGACGGCGCGATCAGCGCGGTGAACGGCGCACCTGCCAGTGTCGGGAAATCCTCGAACGGAATCGTCAGGCAGTGCGCGGCGATCAGCCGCCGCTCGAGCACACCGATCTCGCGCATCTGCTGCACCGCGCTGCGCCCGTAGTGTTCGCGACAGTAGTCGTCTTCTTCGCTCGACGTCGACAAGTGAATGTGCAGCCCGGTGCGATGCGCATCGGCCAGCGCCAGCTCGGCGCGGATCGTGGCGATCTGGTTGTCGACGAAAAACGCGTGCGGGCCGATCCAGCCGCTCAGCCGCGCGTCGCCGCGCAGCGAATCGAGGAACTCGCCCGTGGCGCGGATGGCCCAGTCGTGCGCGTTGTCGTCGCCCACCTCCACCACGCCGTACGCCAGCGCCGCTCGCAGGCCGCTCGCCCGCACCGCCGGCACGATGCGGTCCATGTAAAAGTACTGGTCGGCGAAGCACGTGGTGCCGGTGCGGATCATCTCGCCGCACGACACGCTCACCGCCGGCGGCACCATGTCCGGCGTCATCACCAGCTCCCAGTCGCGGATGCCGTGCACCCAGCCTTCCATCGTCAGCAGCGAATACCCTTCCGACAAGCCGCGGAACAGCGTCATCGGCGTGTGCGTGTGCGCGTTGATCAGCCCCGGCATGATCAACCGCCGCCCCAGGTCGATCGTCGGCGTCTCGGCGCCGGCCTGCGCACGCACCTGCGCCGCCGGACCGACGGCGAGAATCGCGCCGTCCTCGATCAGCAGTGCGCCGTCGACGATCTCGTCGCCGCGCCCGTCCATCGGCAGCACACGCGCCGCGCGCAGCAGTGTTCGTTCGCTCATCACAAACTCCATGCCGCGTCGATCATGGCGAACGCGCGGTCGTAATCCAGGTCGACCACCACGCGCGTGTTCGGCTGCGCGCGGCGGAATTCCAGCGTCGTCAACGCCCGCCCGGCGTCGTGGCCCACGTCGACCTTCACGCGCGCCACGCGCTCGCCGCGGATCAGCGTC
>JBIIIA010000511.1:0-2517 GCA_044235195.1 Thermoflexales bacterium | reverse complement strand
GACGCGAACGCGGCGGTGGTGGTCGCGAACGCGGCGGGGGCATGCGCGTCGAACAAATGCACGCTGATCGTGGGGACGAACCGCATCACGACGACGGTGACGGCGCAGGACGGGACGACGAAGAAGGCGTACGTGGTAGTCGTGACGCGCCGAGCTTCGAAAATGGAGGACATGGATGCGCCGACGGTGGCGCTGACGCCGACCGTGACGCTGACGCCGACGGTGGCGCTGACGCCGACGGTGGCGCTGACGCCGACCGTGGCGCTGACGCCGACCGTGGCGCTGACGCCGACCGTGGCGCTGACGCCGTCGGTGACGCCGACGGAAACGATGACGGTGACGCCAGTGTCCACGACCGCTGTGACACCGACGGTCACCATGACGCCGGCCCTCACTTTGGAGGTGACGCCGACGGCGATCGTGACTGAAACCATGACCATGACGCCGACGCCGGCACTGACGCCGACGCCGACCCTCACTTTGGAAGTGACAGTGACGGCGACTGTGACGATGCCTCTTGAATTCGTGATCGCATCACCGTTGAACGTGTATGTCTATCTTCCGATGATGATGAAATAGGGTGCATCTGTAGACGGCGGTATCCGGCGCTTTGTGAATTCTAGGTCTTTTGCCTGTTATTTCTAAGTTCGTTGCGCTGATAGAATGACAGCGTTGAATTTAGAGATAGCGAGGAAAACGATGAGAACACACGCGAACGGAGACTACGGCGCGCGCGGACGGCGCCTCGCAACCGCAATGGCTGCGGGATTGCTGGCGCTGGCAGGTGCGTTTATGCCGCGCGCGGCATCGTCGGCGGCCCCGCAGGCGACGGTGTGCCGCTGGTACGTCGTCCGGAACGGCGATCAGCTCGGCGAGCTGGCCATTCGCTACGGATCGTCGATTCTCGAGATTCGCCGCGCGAACGGGCTGCGCACGACGACGATCTACATCGGGCAGCGGCTGTGCATCCCGGTCGTGGTGCGCAATCCGGCTCCTGCGCCGGCGCCGGCCAGCAGCGGCGCGCCGGCGGCCGGTCCGTGGACGGCGGAATACTGGAACAACACCGAACAGTCGGGCGCGCCGACGCTGCGTCGCTCCGACGCCAAGGTCGAGTTCAACTGGGGCTTCGGCTCCCCGGATCCCGTGCGCGTATTCGCGGACAATTTCTCCGCGCGCTGGACGCGCAATGTCGCGTTTAAGGCCGGCGTCTATCGCTTCGGTGTGCAGGCCGACGACGGCTTTCGTCTGTACGTCGACGGCACGCTGGTGCTCGACCAGTTCGGCTACCAGGGCGAAGTGGCCAAGGCCGTCGATGTCATGGTGCCCGCTGGGACGCGCCAGGTTCGGCTCGATTATGTGGAGCGCGGCGGTGTGGCGCTCGTGAAGTTGAACATGGTCAAGGTCGGTGAAGCGCCTCCTTCGGCCAACCCGGCCCCGCCGCCGCAGAGCAGCGACTGGAGCGCCGATTACTTCAACAACGCCGATCTGTCCGGGTCGCCGGCCAAAGTCGGGCGCACCAAGGACATCAATTTCAACTGGGGCCTGGGCTCACCGGCGTCCAATGTGCAGAAGGATTTGTTCAGCGCCCGCTTCGTGCAGTCGCGCGAATTCGTCGGCGGCAACTACCGGGTGGTGGCGCAGGTCGACGACGGCGTGCGCGTGTTCGTCGATGACCAGCTCGTCATGAACGAATGGCGTCAGCAGTCGTATCGCACTTTCGTCTCCGACTTCACGCTTGCGCCGGGCGTGCACACCATTCGCGTCGAATACGTCGACGTCGGCGACCAGGCCGCACTGCGGGTGTATCTCGAGCGGCGGTAGGACGACGACGACCGACCGCCGACGGCAGACGACCGACGGCGGACGGCAGACGACCGATCACTGACGACCGACGCTTCTACGCACAGCGTCGGTCGTCGTCGTTTTCCGCTTTGCCGTCTGCGGTCCGTCGTCCACGGTCCGTCGTCCGCCGTCTGCCGTCCGCCGTCCGCGGCCCGTCACTGCCAGATCGTCGTGCCCTGCCATTCGGCGCCGGCCGCGCCGAAGTCGACGAGCTTCTGCAGGCCGCTGCCGTCGCTGTTCATGGCGAACAGGCCGAACGCACCGTCGCGGTTGGAGAGGAAGGCGATTTGTGCACCGTTGGGCGACCAGGACGGCGCACCGCTGGACGAGCTCATGCTGGTGAGCTGGGCGACGTCGCCGAGCAGGGAAACGGTGAAGATTTCCCACGCGCCGGTCCGATTGGCGGAGAAGACCAGCCGGTCGCCGGCGGGAGACCAGCGGAAGCCTATGTCGCCGGTCGACGTCGTCAAGCGGCGGATGGAGCCGGGCAGGTCGGGGTTCACCACGTGGATGCCGCAGATGCCGTCGCTGCAGCCTTGGAAGGCGATCAGTCCGCCCGGGCCCCACTGCGGATCGGAGCCGGCGGCGACAACGGTGGCCTGGCCGCCGCCGTAGACGGTGATCTGCTGCGCATTGGCCTGCACGTAGCGCGTGCCGTCCGGCGAATAGATGCCG
>JBIIIA010000510.1:0-2528 GCA_044235195.1 Thermoflexales bacterium | reverse complement strand
CCGGCGATGACGACGTCGGCCGGGGCGAGGATGGCGACTTCGTAGTCGGCGAGTTCGGACGTGTAGGGATCGCCGACGGGCACGTAGGCCGGGGTGTCCCAGACGCCGTCGCGGAAGGGGGCCAGCATGACGTACCAGTGCCCGGCGGTGAGGCTGTAGGGTCCGCGCGAGGTGTCGTCGCCGCCGATGCCGGTGATGACCTCCTGCAGCGGAATCGAGAGGGTGAAATCGAAGGCGAGGGCGATGGCGGCGTTCGGGGGCAGGGCGGCCGGCAGTCGCACGGTGAGCACGGCGTCGTTCAGCGTGTGCTGCAGGCTGGAATCAGAGCCGTGAATGCGCACGTCGTGCAGCGCGACGGCCCCGGCGCGGCGGGCGGGCGGCACATTGAAGCGCAGCTCGTCGACGGCGCGGCCGGTCGGATTGACGAAATCGATGCGCTGCTGCGCGGTGATGACGCCGGTGGCGTAATCGAGCGTGGCGTTGATCGAATAGAGCGGTCGTTCGAGCGCGGCGTCGATCGTGGTCAGCGCTGCATTTTGCGCGGGCGCGCCGCTTTCGACCGCATCTCCCACCCCCGGCGGAATCTCGAACGGCTTGCCCGACGACCCGCTGCGCGAGCAGGCGCTCAGCGCGAGAACGAGCAGGAAGAGAGGGAAGAGAGGGGAGAGAGGGGAGAGGGGAGAGGAAAGAGGGGAGAGGAAAGAGGAAAGAGGGGAGAGGAAAGAGGAAAGAGGGGAGAGGAGAGAGAGGCCGGACTGTCTTCTTTTCGGCAGATTCTTCACTCTTTCCTCTCTCCTCTTCCCTCTTTCCTCTTTCCTCTTCATCTCTTACGGCACGACCGGCGCGGCCTTGGCGGCGTCGTTGGCCAGCACGAGGCGTCCCATGACCCAGGCGGTGGCGCCGTTGTAGGTCACCTGGAACCAGCTGCCGTCGGCATTGCGTCCGACGACTTCGAGGACGTCGCCGCGGTTGGCGTTGCCGACGACCTTGCCGTTGGCGGCGGGAGTGTCGCGCACGTTGAGCTTGGCCTTGGCATTGATGGTGAGCGCCGGCTTGTCACCGGCGGGCGCGGTCAGCGCGCCGGCGGCGGGCTTGGCGGCGGGAGCAGCGGCCGGGGCGGCCGTGATCGTCGACGTGTAGGCCGAGGTGAGCGCGGCGTAGTTGGCCGGCAGCGGCTGGACGCCCCAGCCGGTGGGGACGTAGCCTTCGCCCATGCAGATGCCCTTGTCTTTCGCCGAGCTCAGGACCTCGAAGCAGCTGTCGTCGGCGTAGATGTCGTTGTGTTCGACCGGGATCGACGCGGTGCTCCAGATGAGCACGTTGACGACGTTGTTCTTGGCCACGGCGTCGACCGAGAGCTGCGCCCACTTGTCGTACGGCTGCGCCCAGTCCGAGCACTTGAGCTCAGGGTCATCCATGTTGCGCGGGCCGCCGTCCTGATCGATGCACACGCGCACCAGCAGGTTGCCGTCGTTGGTGCTGAGGGCCGGGACGTTGTTGTCGTTGCTCGACCAGAGCTGCAGCCACGACGTGAAGCGGATGGCGGCGCCGTACGGCACGCCGGCGACGTACTGCATGACGCCGGCCTTCTTGTTCAGGGCGAAGTAGTTGAACCAGCGGTCGGAGCCGCCGCCGCTGTGCACGCGCTCGGGGTAATCGCGCTTGAAGGGCGGGCGGAACTCGGGCGTGCGGTAGTACTGATCGCGCGGGTCGGTGCCGGGAGGCGATTCTTCCCAGTACGGGACCCAGTCCCAGGTGACGTTGATTTCACCGCGGCCGCCGAAGTAGGCGCCCGGGTGTTCGTGGCCGGGGTTGGTGAGCAGGTTGAGGCCGGGGCCGTAGAGCACCGGGGCCGGCGCCTGGGCCGCTGCCGGCGCGGCGGCCGCCGACAGCAGCGCCGCCGCGATGGCCGCGCTCGCGCCGAGGCGGAGGGAAAGAGAGAGCTTGTGATTCATGGTGGTGAGACGTCGTTTGTTTTTTTCGTCATGGCGACGGTGATTCATCCTCGTCGCATAGCGCGAAATTGTAATCGGGTGCGAGGGGCATATGGCATCGCGTATGATCGCCGCGTGATTACGCTGGTCTTTGCGTCGCATGGCCGTCTGGCCGAGGCGCTGCTGCAGACGGTCGAGGGCATCGCCGGGCGGCAGGCGCACATCGAAGCGTACGGCCTGATGCCGGGAGTCGAGCCGACGGAATTCGCCGAACGCCTGCGAGCGACGGTGCAGCGCTGTGAGCACGGCGCGATGCTGGTGCTGTGCGATTTGCGCTACGGCACGCCCTACAACATCGCGCGGCGATTCGCTGCGGAGTGCGCGAACGTCGAGGTGTTGAGCGGGTTGAACCTGCCGATGGGGCTCGAGGCGGCGCTGGCGGCGCGCGACGAAACGGATGTGCGGCACCTTGCTTCTCGTGTGCGAGAGGCGGCCCGGCGTGATTTGGATGGTTGACGATGAGATGTGTACGTGAAATGAGAAGTGAACGTGTTGCCAAGATTCGATTCGAGGGACTGGCGCTCGCCGCGCTGT
>JBIIIA010000509.1:0-2536 GCA_044235195.1 Thermoflexales bacterium | reverse complement strand
ATCGGCGACAGATGTGCATCGAACATTTCGAGCCCGTGGCGGTTCAGCAGCACTTCGATCGTGCGCAGGTTGTAGTACAGCAGATGCTCGTGGTAAATCTGATCGAACGCGTTGTTCTCCACGATGCGCTTCATGTACAGGAACTGCACCACGAACACGCCGTCGTCGGCCAGTGATTCGCGAATGCCTTCGGTCACCGAGTGCAATTCCTCGAGATGAAAAAACACGCCGGCGGCATTGATGGCGTCGAATTTTCGCCCGATGCCGGCCGCCGTCTCGGCGTTGAAGAACGCGTTCAGCGTCGGCACGCCGGCTTCGACCGCCATGCGCGCCGTCGTCTTCGACGATTCGACGCCGAGCACATCCCAGCCGAGCGCCTGGAAATGCTTGAGCTGCGTGCCGTCGTTGCTGCCGATGTCCAGCACCTGCGGCTTCGCTTTGTCGCGGGCGAAGCGCTCGTGCACTTCACGCGCTACGGCGGCGAAATGTTCACTCAGCGATTTGGTCACACCCGACAAATAGGTGTGGTCTCCGAACATCACCTCTTTGCGCACGGTGTAATCCAGCTGCGCCGTGCCGCAGCGATGGCAGTACACCACCCGCAGCGGATAGTACGGCTCGTGGCCGATTTCCTCGGCGCGCAGGAAATGGTTGCACCACGGCTGGTCGCCGAGGTCGATGACCGGAACGAGGTCGGTGGAATCGCAGACTCTGCAGTTCATGGATATTCGTCGATGGTCGGGAGAACGCGGTCGTAGTTTATGCGTACACGATCTGGGAACCGGGTGCGTCGATGGAAAACGGCACGTGGTTCAGCTCGCCGAGCGCGCTGCGCAGACGGTCGTGCCGTTCCGGCGGCGCGAAGAACAGCAGGAACCCGCCGCCGCCGGCGCCGAGCAGTTTGCCGCCCAGCGCGCCGGCGGCGATGCCGCGCGCATACACTTCGTCGATGACGTCGCCGGAGACGCCGGCGTCGAGGCTGCGTTTGGCTTGCCACGATTCATGCAGAAGTGAACCGAACTGTTCGATCGGCCCGCTGCCGGTTAGCACGTTCCAGCCGGCGTCGACGAGGCGGCGCATGTGCAGCAGCGTTGTGGTGTTGTCGTTCACGCGTGCCAGCTGCTTCGCCACGACTTCCGATGCACGTCGTGTGATGCCGGTGAATACGACGAACAAATGCTGCTCGAATTCCTGAATGCGCGCTCGCGACAGCGGAATTCGATGCACGACGATGTCATCCTCTGCACGAAATTCGAACACATTGAAGCCTCCGACCGCAGCGAAGGTCTGATCCTGACAGCCTACGCGATCCCCGAGTACATGGCGCTCGATATGGATCGCTTCGTAGGCCAGATCGATCGGCCTCACGAACTCACCCTTGAATGCGTGCAGTACGTTCAACAGGGAAACGGTGAACGCAGAGGACGATCCCAAGCCGGTGAATGCAGGCAGGTTCGCGACGGCATGTATCTCGATATCGCGTTCGATTCCGCAGAATCGCAGGCATTCTCGGAAGACGTTGTGTTCGATTTCGTCGATGCTATTTACGGATTCGACCTTGCGGTACTGCACGCGAATCTTGTAATCGAACATCGTGCTGAGGTGATGATGTGCCGTGACATAGCTGAATTTGTCGATGGCTGTACCTAGCACGGCGCCGCCGTGGCGCAGAAAATGCTCGGGGTAGTCCGTTCCGCCGCCGAGGAAGCTGATGCGAACGGGGGCTCTGGTGATGATCATCGCAGCCTATATGTTCGCCAGTGCGCTGCCGCGCGCGACGACGAACGCCTTGATCAGCTCACGGATGCCCATGTCGAGCGTGTGCTGCGGCGCGAAGCCGGTGGAGGCCAGGCGCGCATTCGACACGATGTAGTTGCGCTGGTCGGGATCCTTGCCGATGGGCGCTTCGAGGAAGGTGAATCCCGGGACGTAGGTGCGGATGCGTTCGCACAATTCCAGCTTCGACAGATTCGCGTCGTCGAGTCCGACGTTGTAGGGGCGGCCCTGCATGGCGTCGAAATTGTCGATGGCGTGCAGGAAGGCGCGCACCACGTCGCGCACGTGGATGTAGTTGCGCTTGAAGTGGCCTTCGAAAATGACCACGGCTTTGTCGTTCACCGCACGGTAGACGAAATCGTTCACCAGCAGGTCGATGCGCATGCGCGGCGATGCGCCGAACACGGTCGCCAGTCGGAAGCTCAGGCTGTTGCCGCGTTCGAGCACGATCTGCTCGGCCTCGGATTTGGTGGTGCCGTAGAGTGAGATCGGGCGCAGCGGCGACTCCTCGGTGCAGTACATGTTCTGCTCACCGATGCCGTAGCCGCTGTTCGTGTTCGGAATGATGATGCGCTGTTCCTGCGCGGCGATGCGGCACAGCATGGCCACGGCGTCGCGGTTGATCGTTTCGGCGCCGATCCGATCGCGGTCGCACAGCGGCGCGCCGACCAGTGCGGCCAGCGGGATGACGAGGTCGGCATCCTTCAGCAGGCTGCGCATGGTGCGCTCGTCGCGGCAGTCGCCGCGCACGACCTGAAAG
>JBIIIA010000508.1:0-2537 GCA_044235195.1 Thermoflexales bacterium | reverse complement strand
CGGCCTGCCGTTCAAAAGAGCACGCCCGTACATCACCGTGTAATACGGGGTCGGCTGCACATCACGACAAGCCTCGGCACGCAGCGCATCGATGCGCTGCATCTCCTCGCCGCGCGTCACGGTCACCGCCGGATACGTCAGCGTAACCACCTGCGTCACGTAGATCGCATAGCCCTGCCCGGGCTCCATGCGCTGCAGCGTCGACTGCGCGTCGAGGCCGGGGATGTACGTCGAACTCAGTCCGAATACGCGCAGGTATTTTCCAGCGATGCTCTGCAGCGCTGTCGTCACCGGCAAGCTCGACGCCGGCAGATATCCGATCCAGTTCGCACCCGGACGCAGCACGATCGGCTGTGACGCATTCGCCGGCATGCCTTCCGCCTGAAGATTGGCGCTCTGTGTGCCGCTGATCTTCACGTAGTAGCCCTGCCCCAGCTGCACTTCCTTCAAGCTGCGAAACTGTTCGGGCAGGCGACAGTCGTACGCACTCTGCACCCCGACCAGCAGGCAGTACCTTCCGCTGATCGAGCCCAGCGCCACGTCCACCAGCGGCAGCGGCGGCGCTACGCGCAGCGAGAAAAAGTTCCATCCGGAGGCCAGCACGACCGACTGTGATCGTCCGAGTGATGCGCTCAGCGACAGCACATGTTCGCTGCGATCATCTGTCCAGTACAGCCGTGGCTCAACAGCAGCCAGCATTCCGTTCACGCGGAAGCGGATAACTTCCCCTTCGCGCATGCCCGGAATCACCGGCTGCGAGGCAGTGTCTTCGCCGTACACGTCCATCAGCTGCAGCATGCCGGCCTGATTGATCGTGGCGCAGCCCACCACGTCGCCGCGCGGGTTCTCCGCCTGCACGATCGTCCCCACCGGCGCAGTGGCATCGTCGAGAAGCACCGTGCCGTACACGATCGTCTTATACGGCGTCGGCGAGACCGCACAGCTCTGTACTTCTGTGGTCTCTTCCAGCGCCACTTCGCTCACCATCGCACCGACCGTCGCGCCAGTGCGCAGCACCGACACCGTCACACTGCCGTCGTCGTAATCTCCGCGCGGAATCGACCGCACCGCCGTCACCACCTGGCTCGATGCCAGCGTAATGTCACCGCCCACCAGTCGTTCATCGATCATCACGCGCTGCGTGACGTTCGACGCTGTGCAATGGTAAAAGCTGAACAGCAGCCGATACGATTTGCCCGGCTCGAGTCGATCGAATCGGTATTCGAGCCGATTGTCGTTCTGGTCGATGCGCGCGCTGCGCGACGGCAGACTGCCACTCGGACACACCGTGCTCGCCGTCGATCCGGCATCGAGCCAGCCGTAGCCGCGTGAATTGGAATACGGGGCATCGCGCACACTTCCAGCGTCGATGTAGCGATAGTCGATTTCCTTCAACGACACGCGATTCAGCACCGCGCCGAGGCCACCATACTCCTCGACGCTGACCGAGATCGTGCGGTCGGCGTACAACGCCGGATCGAGCAGCAGCGACAGGTTGTGCACGCGGTCGTCGCCGAGGTCGATCGGCCCGGCGACTTCGACACCGTCGACCTTGACGGTCTGTTGGCGCCCTGCGCCCTGGCCGCACTCATACATCGTCAGATCGAGATGGTAGTAGCGTCCAGCCTGCAAGTCATCGAAGCGGTAGAAAATTTTTCCGTCCGGGTCGCGGCGATAAGTCTGTTCGACATTCGTGCCGCATCCAGACGTCACGTCCGGCTGGCCGACGTCGACGAAGCCATAGCCCAAGGTGCGTGTGTAAGCCGGATCGGCAGATACAAAGCCGCTGTCGGCAGCACGCGCGCTGCTGAAACCCACCGGCAACACCACGCCGGCACGATTGTTCGTCTCGTCGAATTCGTCCACGACGCCGTCGGAATCGGCCGTCGCCCACAGCTCGAGGTTCGCAGTACTCGTCGGAACATACGTGAACGTCGCCGTCGCCGAGACGCCGCCATTCAGCGCATCGAGCGTGGTCGTCATCATCGGGGCATCGCCGACGTACAGCGTCACTGACTGTGCCGGCGCTCCGCGCTGTCCGCCGTTGCGCAGCTGTGCCGTCAGCGTGATCGTCTGTCCCACCAGCGGCTCGGCGTCCGAGGTCAACAGTTCGAGCGCCTGCACATCCGGCCGTGTGACGATCGGCAGCGTCGAGGTCACGGCGTTGTTTGCGGACGTCGTCTCCGAGATGCGACCGGTCGGATCGAGCACCACGCGCACCGCCGTCGTGCCGGTGAAGCCGTAGGTGCTGAACGGAATGGAGATCGCGCCAGTCGCGCCGGCGGCGAGCGGCGGAACATATGCGCTGCCGATGTAGCTGAGCCCGCCGCCGTTCGGCAGCGCAGCGAATGCGCTGGCCATGAAGCCGGCGCTCGCGCGCACGCCGGCATTGCGCGGCGCGATGTTCACTTGGATCGTATCGCCTTCCGTCACGTCAGCGCTGCTGAATGACACGTCCGTCAGCGACACCGCTGGGTCCGGCAGCGCTTGCGGCACCGCGCGATAGCCCGTCAACGACAGAACCGCCGACGACGGTG
>JBIIIA010000125.1:0-8569 GCA_044235195.1 Thermoflexales bacterium | reverse complement strand
GCACAGCTTCCATTCGTCGAACCGCTGCGCCGCCCGCGGCACGCGCCGCAGCGCCGCCCACGCCACCAGCGGCAGCCACAGTTCGAGCTCGTCGGCCAGCACCGCTCCCACCCGGCTCCCCGCAAAACGGGCGTCGAACGTCGCCAGCCGCAGCAGCTCTTCCAAATCGCCCATCGCCACGAGCGCCGCAGGCTCGACTCTTTCGTCGCCGGCCGCGCGCAAAAATGCCCGCATGCGCCGACCGAATTCCGCCAGCACCGCCCCGTCCACCGACGCCGTGCGCCCCTTGCGCAGCGATTGCCGCGGCAGTCGCGCCTGCAGCAGCCGCCGCAGCAGGTCGGAATTCAACAGCGCCCGCCCGGCCTCGCGCACGTGCTCGTGTTCGTAGTCGGCCAGCAGCGCGTCGATGGCGGCTGCCCCGCGTCCGCCGAGCTCGTCGTGCAGGCGCGCCAGCCGGCCGTCGGCGTCGTACTCCTCGCGCACATCGACGAACACGTGGCTCTGATACGCGCCGAGCTCGATGTACAGCCCGCGCTCGTGCACGTCGCGGCTGCGGCGCAGGAATTCCAGCCCGCTCACGTGGTCGCGGAATCGCAGGAAATGCCGATCGTCGACGTGCAGCCCGAGCGCCTCCGCCAGCGTCGTCGTCCGCAGGCCGTCGCCTTTCACCAGAAACGGCACGGACAGGCGCACGTAGCCGCGCGTCTGCGCATATTTGTTGTGCACCAGCACCAGCGCGCGCTCCTCGCCGCTGCGATTGGTGTAGGCGAAGACGTTTTCATCGACGCCGCCGTCGGCGTGCGCGAAGTCGTACAGCCGGAAATCGTCGACCTCGGCGAACAGCCGGCGGCGGTGCAGCAGCGGGAAGATGACGCGGCCGTGGTGTTCGATCAGCCCGCGATCGGGCCACTCGTCCATCTTCGGACGCCGGAATTCCATGCCGTACTTCTCGGCGTAGCCCTCCATCTGGCCGTGGCCGAACATCGGCAGGCCCGGCAGCGTGCTCAGCAGCACGGCGATGCCGAAGTACTTGTCGCCCTTCCCGAACTGCTCGACGGCCGTCTTTTCGTCGGGATTGTTCATGAAGTTCACGTAGCGCTTGAGGATCTGCGGATCGAATTCCAGCGTCTCGCGGATCAGGAAGCGGTACTTGGCGTTGTCTTCGTCGCGCAGCATGTGCATGAAGGCGCTGTTGTAGACGCGGTGCATGCCGAGCGTGCGCACGAAGTAGCCTTCCAGCATCCAGAATGCCTCGGCCAGCAGCAGCGTGTCCGGCGCCTCGACGGCCGCGCGGTCGACGACTTCGCGCCAGAATTCCTGCGGCATCCAGCGGTCGAATTCTTCGCGGCTCATGCCCATGCCGGCGCGCGACGGGATGCCGTCGCCGCTGCCGGGCGCCGGGAACCACAGGCGCTGCACATGGCGCTTGGCCAGCGTCATCGCCGCGTCGAAGCGCACGATCGGGAACTGGCGGCATACGTCCAGGATGGTCCGAATCACCGCCTCGCGCACGTCGGCCTTCAGATAGTTCAGCTGCGCGGTGTCGTTCCACGGCATGCTGGTGCCGTCGTTGCCGTGGTAGATGTATTTCACCTCGCCGGTCCACCGATCGAGGCGCTTGAACACCACGGCGGCGTCGGAGCGCGTGTAGTAATGATCTTCGAGAAAAACGCCGATGCGCGGGTCTTCGCTCAGGTCGGGGCCGTTGAAGGTGTAGCCCGGATACGGCGCATGATCCAGCGCCAGGAAGCGCTCGGGATGCTGCATCACCCACGTCGAATCGATGCCGAAGTGGTTGGGCACCATGTCGCTGCCCATGCGAATGCCGCGCCGCGCGGCGCGCTCGCGCAGGGCGCGCATCGCGTCCTCGCCGCCCAGGTCGGCGGCGACGGCGTAGTCCATCAGGGAATACGCCGAGGCCACGGCGTCGTCGGCGCCCATCATCTGCTTGATGCGGCGCGAGGCGCGGCTGCGCTCCCACACGCCGATCAGCCAGATGCCGGTGATGCCCCAGTCGCGCAGCTTGTCGAGCTCTTCGTCGGGCACCTGGTCGAGCCGGGCAATGTCGCGGCCGTATTCCTTCGAAAGCTGCGCCAGCCAGACGTATACGTTTTTGGCGATCAGCACCAGGCGCGGCATCCACGCGCGGTCGGGGGTGTACGCTTCGTACTCGGCGTCGCGGCCGGCCGCGGCGGCGGCGTCTGCGCCGTAGCCGCCGGCCGACCCCACGGCGCGCCGAATGTCGTCGGCGCTGAATTCGGGCGCGCCGTAGCCGCCGAAGCCGCCGCCCGCCGAAAACCACGCCGAAAGGGAGCGCGCTTCTTCCTGCACGAAGTCGCGGCTGGTGCGCGCCCGCACGAGGTAGCGCTTCATCCCCGGAACTCCCGTCTCGCTCAGATAGTTCTTTTCGATGTACGCCAGCTGCTCGACCAACGAATCGGGATGCGCCAGCGCCGGCGCGCGCAGCACCGCGACGAGGTCCTGGCCGCCCAGAAACGGCGGCCGCGCGGCGAAATGCGCCGTCAACCGCGCGACGGCCGCCCGATACACCGTGCGCTCCTGCAGCGTCGCATCGGAAAACAGCTCTTCGTAGCGCCCGAACGCCGGATTGGCGTTGGCCAGCCACAGCATCAGCATCTCTTCGAGCACCACTTCCCGATTCGGAACGCCGTCGGTCGCCCCCGCCATGTATTCGTCCACCGTCTGCCGTTCGCGGTACACGTCCACCGCCGGAAATTCGCCGGCGAAATGCAGCAGCATGGCGTCGACCGCCTTCGCGCTGAATTCGGCGTCGAGCGCCGCCAGCGCATGCGCGACGGCGTCGGGATCGACCGTGCGCCGATACTCCGCCATCAGGAGATGGCACACTTCGTCGATCAGCCCCATGGCGTTGATCTCGCTGGCCGACGCATGCCGCCCGGTCTCGTTCATGCGCTGCGCGAACACCCGCGCCGCGTAGAAGTCCGCGATCACCGCATTGCCGGTGAAAGTGAAAAGGGCGTCGTCGAAGCGGTAGCGGTCGCGGGATGCGCGCGAGACGTGAAATTCCATGGCGGAAAGATTGTACGTCGCGCAAGGGCTCCCGCGGACGACGCCTGCGCCCACCTTCGAAACGAAGGAAACGTACCCGGCTTCTAAGAAGCCGGGTACGTTTCCTTCGT
Source organism: Thermoflexales bacterium (assembly GCA_044235195.1). Taxonomy (GTDB): domain Bacteria; phylum Chloroflexota; class Anaerolineae; order J036; family Brachytrichaceae; genus CANJQH01. The sequence continues at coordinate 5,408 of JBIIIA010000125.1, read as the reverse complement.
TTCGAAGGTGGGCGCCCCCGACTACAATGTCTCTCGATGTGGCGTGATTATTTCGAACCTGTCTCTCTCGACGAAGCGCTGGAACTGCTGGCGGCGCACGCGCCGGACGCGCGTCTGGTCGCCGGCGCGACGGACCTCATCGTCGAATTCGACCGCGGCGCGCGCCCGCCCTGCCCGCTGATCGACGTCTCGCGCCTGCCGGATCTCGATGCGATCGACGTCGTCGACGGCGTCGTGCACCTCGGCCCGCTCGTCACGCACGGCGATGTCACCGCCGACGCCGACTGCGCCGTCGCCGCGCGCCCGCTCGCCCAGGCGTGCCGCGAAGTCGGCGCCCCGCAGATCCGCAATCGCGGCACCATCGCCGGCAACCTCGTCACCGCGTCGCCCGCCAACGACACGATCACGCCGCTCGTCGCGCTCGACGCCGCCGTCACGCTGCGCACCCGCACCGCCGAACGCTCCCTGCCGCTCGCCGCGTTCTATACCGGCGTGCGCCGCACCGTGCTGCAGCCGGACGAAATGCTCGTCGACGTCGCCTTTCCGGCGCTCGGCCCGCTGCATCGCAGCGCCTACCTCAAGCTCGGCCTGCGCCGCGCGCAGGCCATCAGCATCGTCAACTGCGCCGTGGTGCTCCGACTCGACGAATCCGGCGCGGTCGCCGAGGCGCGCATCGCCCTCGGCGCCGTGGCCCCGACGATCGTGCGCGCCGCCGCCGCCGAGGGCTGGCTCACCGGCCGCATCCCCGACGAAGAGACGATCGCCCACGCCGCCGCTCTCGCCGGCGCCGCCGCCTCGCCCATCGACGACGTGCGCGCCTCGGCCGCCTACCGCTCCGACATGGTGCCGGTCCTCGTGCGCCGCGCACTGCACGCCGCCCTGCGCCACGAACCGCTCGTGCCGACGCCGCCCCTCGCCGCCCCCGAACGCGCCGAGGACGATACCTGCCTCGTCAACGACCGCGAATTCACCGTCGCCCGCTCGGCCGACCACAAAACACTGCTGCGCTGGCTGCGCGAGGACTGCGACCTCACCGGCACGAAGGAGGGCTGCTCGGAGGGCGAATGCGGCGCCTGCACGGTCATCCTGGACGGCCGCCCGGTCATGTCCTGCCTGGTGCCGGCCGCGCGCGCGCGCGGCGCTTCCGTGCGCACCGTCGAGGACCTCGAGCAGGAGGGCGCGCTGCACCCGCTGCAGCAGGCGTTCATCGACTGCGCCGCCGTGCAGTGCGGCTATTGCACCCCCGGCCTGCTCATGTCCGGCGCCGCGCTCTTCGACGACGAGCCGATTCCCTCGGACGAACGCATCCGCGAATCGATCAGCGGCAACCTCTGCCGCTGCACCGGCTATTACCGCATCCTCGAGGCCTTCGAAAAGGTGCGCGCGCAGAACCGCGACGCCGCCGCCCTCGAATCCGATCTGCAAAAGCCCGGCTTCAAGTCGGGCTACGTCGCCGTCGTCGGCCGCCCCAACGTCGGCAAGTCCACGCTGGTCAATGCCCTCGTCGGCCACAAGGTGGCCATCACCTCGCCGAAGCCGCAGACCACGCGCAAGCGCATCCTCGGCATCCTCTCCGACGACGACGCACAGATTCTGTTCCTCGATACGCCCGGCATGCATCAGCCGCAGCGCGCTCTCAGCCGCTACATGATGCGCGAAGTCGACGCCGCGCTGCAGGACTGCGACGCCATCCTGTTCGTCGTCGACGTTAGCGTCCCGCCGTCCGACGAAGATCGCAACGCCGCCGCCCGCATCGCCGCCGCGCCGCAGCCGAAGCGCATGGCGTTCAACAAGGCCGACGTCGTCGATCCGCGCCGGCTCGTCGAACATGTCGCCGCCTACGAGGCGCTGCTGCCCGGCGTGCGCCTCGACGTCGACGCCGTGCTCTGCAGCGCCGTGCGCGGCGACAACCTCGACACGCTGCGCACCATGCTCGACGGCGTGATCCAGGAGGGGCCGGCCTTCTATCCGCCCGATCAGGTCACCGATCAGACCGAACGCGTCATCGCCGCCGAGTTCATCCGCGAACAGGCCCTGCGCTGCCTCGAACAGGAGGTGCCGCACGGCATCGCCGTGTCGATCGAGGAGTGGAAGGAACGCCGCCGCTCGGCCGACTACGTCGCCGCCACGATCTTCGTCGAACGCGAGTCGCAGAAGGGCATCCTCATCGGCCGCGGCGGCGAAATGCTCAAGCGCATCGGCGCCGCCGCCCGCCGCGAAATCGAACGCGAGCTCGACACGAAGATCTACCTGGAACTGTGGGTCAAGGTGCGCGACAAATGGCGCGACAGCGAGCGCGACGTCGCCCGACTGCTCGGCCCCACCGACGACGACGAGTAACTTCACCCCCGAAAACCCGCCATGACATCCGTTTCCGTCTCCGGCATCACCCTCGAGCGCGGCGTACGCGCCGTGCGCATCGCCAATTCCCGCCTCTCCCTCGACGTGCTGCCCGACAAGGGCGCCGACATCTACTCGATCGTCGACGCCCGCACCGGTGTCGACGTGCTCTGGAAATCGCACATCGGCCTGCGCCCGCCCGGCCACGGCACGCTCTCGCGCGATTCGGCCACCGCCTGGCTCGAGCAGTACGAGGGCGGCTGGCAGGAAATCCTGCCGAACGCCGGCGGCGAAAACGACTACAAGGGCGTCACCCTCAGCTTTCACGGCGAATCGACCATGCTGCCGTGGGACGTGCACGTCGTGCGCGATTCCGGCGACGAGGCCATCGTCGATTTTTCCTGCCGGCTCTACCGCTCGCCCTTCCGCATCGAACGCCGTATGCGCCTCGGCGCCGACGACGCGTTCTTCACGCTGCACGAACGCGTGATCAACTTCGCCGATGAACCGATGGATTTCATGTGGGGCCATCACCCGGCCTACGGCGCGCCATTTATTTCGGAACACACGCGCGTGTGCACCAACGCCCGCCGCATCTACACCGACGAGCAGAACGCCGGCCCGCGCTGGCCGCTGGCGACGGACGCCTACGCCGGCTGGCCGTTCGCCCCGACGAAGGACGGCCCGCCGATCGACCTGCGCCGCATGCCGCCCGCCGATGAACGCACCGCGCGCATGGCCTATCTCTTCGACTTCGACGGCCCGCCCTGGTACGCCCTGCTCAACCCGGAGCTCAGGCTCGGCCTCGGCGTGAAGTGGAGCGGCGACGTCTTCCGCTACCTCTGGCTGTGGCAGGAGCTCAATGCCAGCACCGGCTTCCCCTTCTACGGCCGCTCCTACACCATGGCGCTCGAGCCGCACAGCAGCTACCCGCACGAGCTCGGGCACGTCATGAACATCACGCGCACACACCTCACCCTCGCCGCCGGCGCCGCGCTCGGCGCGTCGCTCTCCTTCGCCCTCTTCGACTCGGGCGACGCCACCGACATCGACGGCCCACTGCTGAACGAGCTCGCGAAATGGTAGAGAACCTCACCCCCCTTTCTCCACAACCGCACAGGAACACGGCCTAGAATTTTCGTCTCATGGCCGCACTTACGCAGTCTCATCGGGGCGCTCCGACCGGCGCACCCGCCGCGCGCGCTTCCCACACCACCTCCTCCCGCGGAAAATCACAGGCCCCGACCACGCCGCCGCTCAACCTGCGCCGCCGCCTGCGCAAGGCGCTCGCCTTCGGCGCCCGCATGGTCGGCGGCTTCCTGTGGTGGGAACTTCTGCTCGTCCGCATCCTCGGCCGCGAGCGCGTCGCGCGCAGCCGTCTGCCTCGCTTCGTCGCCCTCGCCCGCCGCTTCCGCACCCTCGCCATCGACCTCGGCGGCGTCTGGATCAAGCTCGGCCAGTTCCTCAGCAGCCGCGTCGACATCCTGCCGCCCGAAGTCGTCGCCGAATTGCAGGACCTGCAGGATGCCGTCCCCCCCGAACGATCCGACGTCATGCTCCAGACGATCGAAAAAGAGCTCGGCCGCCCGCTCGCGCAGCTCTTCTCCGAATTCGATCCCACGCCCATCGCCGCCGCCTCCTTCGGTCAGGCCTACATGGCCGTGCTGCGCGACCCGGAACGCCGCGTCATCGTCAAAGTACAGCGCTCCAACCTCGACGCTATCGTCCGCACCGACCTGCGCGCGCTGCGCATCATCGTCGGCTGGCTCAAACGCTACGAACCGATCCGCCGCCGCGCCAACGTCGACGCCCTCGTCGACGAGTTCGCCGCCGGCGTCTTCGCCGAACTCGACTACGAGCAGGAAGCGCGCAACGCCGCCGAGTTCGACCGCAACTTCGCCGCCGACACCGGCGTGCGCGTCCCGCGCGTCTTCCCCGAATTCAGCACGCGCCGCATCGTCGTCCTCAAGAACGTCGAGGACATCAAGATCACCGACTACGCCGGCCTCGAAGCCGCCGGCGTCTCGCGCAAGGAAGTGGCCCACAAGCTGTTCGAAACCTACCTCACCCAGGTGTTCACGCACGGCTTCTATCACGCCGACCCGCACCCGGGCAACCTCTTCGTCCAGCCGCTCGACGTCGCCACCGCCCGTGCCTGGCGCGTCCCCGTCCACGACGGCACGCCCTTCCGCCTCACCTACATCGACTTCGGCATGATGGGCCGCGTCCCACCCGCCATGATCCGCGACCTCAAGGAGCTCATCGTCGCCACCAGCCTGCGCGACGCCCGCCGCTGGACGCAGGCCGCCCGCCAGCTCGGCTTCCTGCTGCCCGGCGCCGACCTGCCGCGCATCGAACAGGCCGTATCCGCCCTCTTCGACCGCTTCTGGGGCATGGGCATGAACGACATCACCAACGTCGAATTCGGTGAAATGATGCAGTTCAGCGTGCAGTTCAAGGACCTGCTCTCCACGCTGCCGTTTCAGGTGCCGCAGAACGTGCTCTACCTCGGCCGCGCCGCCAACATCCTGAGCGGCATGATGGTCGCCCTCGACCCGACCTTCAACCCGTGGCGCGCGCTGCTGCCCTTCGCCAACGACATCGCCGGCGCGCCCGGCGCCTCCGCGCGCCCCCTGCAAGACACCCTCGGCGACGCGCTCAGCGAGCTGCTGCGCACCGCGCGCACCGCCGCGCAGCTCCCCGCCCAGAGCGACGCATTCTTCTCCCGCGCCCTCGCCGGCCAGCTCGAACTGCGCATGCAGTGGAACGAATCCTCCACCGGCGAAATTCGCCGCCTCGAACGCAGCGTCGCCCGCCTGACGTGGGCGGTCGTCCTCGCCGCCGGCGCCGTCTGCGCCGCGCTGCTGCTGCGCTGACCACCGCAACGCTGCGGCTCATGCCGGCGCGGTTCGACCATCGTGCACGATGCTCGAACCGCGCACCCGCCGCAGCTTCCTGCGCCTGCTCAGCGCTGCACCGCTGCTGCTCCACGCACCGTCGCCCGCTCCGCTCTGGACGGCGTCGTTCCGCCATCCAGGCCTGCAGCAGCCGGCCACCCTGCGCGCCTG
>JBIIIA010000507.1:0-2541 GCA_044235195.1 Thermoflexales bacterium | reverse complement strand
TACTTTGCTCGATAAATACGTCAGCGAAATCGAGGGGGAGAGGGGGTCAGGGGGTGAGGCGTAGGCGACGAGTCAGGAGAAAGCGGATCGGCGAGATCTTTGTGCCTGCTGCGCCGTCGGCCCGTCATCTCGAGTGCAGCGAGAGGCTGACGTTGTTTTACAAAAATCTGTGGCGCTCCCTCTCCGTACACTCTTTTCTCTTTTCTCACTCCTCTCCCCTCTCCCCTCTCCCCTCTCCCCTCTCCCCCTCATTTCCGCAGCGCCAGGTTTTCGGCGATGTCCGCTAGAAACTGCGACGGCTTGGCGCGGTCGCTCAGGATCGTCAGCCGGCCAGCGGAGCGCGTCATGCTGACGTACAGCAGCCGGCGCCAGCTCTGCAGATTTTCCTCGCGCGACAGCTCGACGAGACGATCCGCCGATTTCTGCGGTTGATTCCACGGCAGCATGCCTTCCTCGACGCGCATCAGAAAGACCACGGGAAACTCCAGGCCCTTCGCCGAATGCATAGTGATCAGCTTCACGCCATTCTCGAAGATGCCGAAGTCATCGGCCTTGTACGACATGCACGGAATGCCGCGATGGGACAAACGACTCTCGATCGTCTGCAGCACCTCCTTCTGCGGCGCCAGCACGGCGATGTCGCCCGGCGTCACGCGGCCGCCCTCGCACAGCTTCATAACGCGTTCGCACAGCTCGTCGATCTGCCCGATCACCCCGTCGCGCAGCACGACCTCCGGCAGCGGCCCGATCTTCTGCACAGAGTCTGGTTCGATCAGCTCTTCTCCGAGCGCGGCCGCCATCTCGCCGCCGGCCTGCATCATGCTCCACGCTGCCTTCAGCACCTGGCGCGTATTGCGAAAATTCTTTTTCAGGATATGCGTGCGCCCGGTGATGTTCACGCCGGCGTCACGCCAGCTCACGCCGCGGTAATAGATGCTCTGGGCGGCGTCGGCCAGCAGAATCAGATTGGCCTTGCCGCTGCCGTACGTCGCACACAATCGGTGCACAATCTCCAACTCGCACGGCCGCAGATCCTGCGCTTCGTCCACCACCACCGCGTCGTACTCGCCGACGAACTTTTCCGCCCGCATGCGCTCGAGACAGCGCCGCGCCAGATCGCCGTAATCGATCAAGCCGGCCTTCGCCATGCGCTCAGTGTACGAAGTGAACACCTGGAACACCACGCGCCGCGCACCCTCCTGCAGCGGCACGCCGCGGCCGGCGCGGCTGACGTCGCGGTATTCCTCCCACGTGCGAATCCCGCGCCCGTAGAACACGTCGTTGATTTCCGACTGCAGAAAATTCTGTGAATTCGCCAGCTTGAACACCAGGCTGTCGGCGTTCGCCATGCGCACCGAGTCGATGGCCGCCTTCATCATGTCCCGCGAATCCGCCGTCGTCGGCAGCCTCGGCTTGCCAAGGTAATGGTGCATCCAGTCGTGCAGCACGAACACGTCGACCTCTTCCGCCTGCGCTGCGCCATACTGCGCTTCGAACATATCGTGCACGCTGCGCGCCAGCGTCTTGTTGTACGTGGTGAACAACACCCGCCGCGGCCGCGCGAACAACCCCAACGGATCCTCACGTTCGTTCATCGCCTTGCGCACGCCGACCGTCGTCTTGCCGCTGCCGGCCACACCCTTCAACAGCGTCGGCCCATTCGTGCGCAGCCGCAACAGCCGCTCCTGCTCCGGCGTCAGATTCAGCAGCAGCTGTCGAATCTCTCCGCGCGCGTAACTCTGCAGCCGCTCGACCGTCTCGCGGAACAGCACCCGTGGATTCATCAACAAATCCTCCACGCTCACGTTCGTCTCGGTGCACAGTTCCGTCAGCAGTTCGTCCGCATACGGCGGCAGCCCCATCTCGTACACTGCGTTCACGTCCGGCAGCGCACGCACACGGTCGAGCATGTCCGCCGGCACACCCAATAGCCGCAGCACACCGTCCGGCACCTGCGCAAACGGCCCGCTCGGCGCTTGCCCCCATTTCGATGGGTCGTACTTCGGCGTCACCGCCCCCTTCAATGGCGCAGGCGATGCATTACCGATCCCCCATTCCCGCTTGTCCAACGGCCCGACCGCCTGCATGTCACGCCACGACGCACGCTCGTTGATATAGTCGTGCTCTCCCGCCCGCAGCAGCAAAATCTCGTCCTTTGCATGGTACGCCCACAACATGCGATACGCTCCGTCGATGCGTGACTTGTGGATCTTGTCACCGATCTGCCACGTCTGCAGGCTGCCTTGATGTTTCTGCGGGCTATCCTTCAAATATTCGAGCTGCTTGCCGAGCACATCGACCAACCCCGGCACCGGCTGAATATCTCGCGTCAGGTCGTCGGCAAACGCTCGGGTATACAACAAGGTGTAGGGCATAAAAATACGGACTCCTAGAATTGCCCCACACAATAACAGAATTTCACTGCAAATTACCGCAAGGAGAGGGGGGAGAGGGCTCACAAGGGGACATCGTGTTGCCCTGTTTGCGTCGTCATTTCGTGCGTCGCCGCGTGCCCGGGGCGCTGCCCCGGGCTGGGGAAGC
>JBIIIA010000506.1:0-2549 GCA_044235195.1 Thermoflexales bacterium | reverse complement strand
CGTGCGCGACGCCGTGTTTCTCGAAGAGCGCGTCGACCTGCGCGAAGTCCGTGATGTCACCGCGGACGAACTCGATGCGCGTAATTTCATCGTCGGACATGATCAGGCGCAGACGACGAAGGTCATCGCCCAGGTCGAAGGCGACGGCGCGGCGTCCGGCGCGCACCAGATTGCGCAGCGTCCATGCACCGATGCAGCCGAGCGCACCGGTCACGAGGGTGGAGTCTTGCATGGGCGGATTGTGGCATGAAACCAGGATTCCGTGCCACAATCCGCACCCATGGCAAAAACGAAAATCGGAATCATCGGCTGCGGCAACATCAGCCCGGTCTACTTCAAGGCGGCGCGGCGCATGCACGATCTCGAGCTGGTCGGCTGCGCGGACATGCTGATCGAGCGCGCGCAGGCGCGCGCGACGGAGTACGAGACGCAGGCATTCACCGTAGAGGAAATGCTGGCGCATCCGGACGTGCAGATCATCGTGAACCTGACGATCCCCAAGGCGCACGGCGAAGTGGGCATACGGGCGGTCACGGCGGGGAAGAGCGTGTACAACGAGAAGCCGCTGGCGCTCAGCCGCGCCGAGGCGACGGAAATGCAGACGATCGCGGCGACGAACGGCGTGCGCGTCGGCGGCGCGCCCGACACGTTCCTCGGCGCCGGCATCCAGACATGCCGCAAGCTGATCGACGACGGCGTGATCGGCGAGCCGATCGCCGCCACCGCGTTCATGATGGGCCACGGCCACGAGAGCTGGCACCCCGACCCGGACTTCTACTATCAGCTCGGCGGCGGCCCGATGTTCGACATGGGCCCGTACTACCTGACCGCGCTGGTCAACCTGATCGGCCCGGTGCGCCGCGTGACCGGCTCGACGCGCATCACGTTCCCCGAGCGCACGATCACCAGCCGGCCGAAGAACGGCACGAAGATCACCGTGCGCACGCCCACGCACGTCGTAGGCGTGCTGGACTTCGCCAACGGCGCCATCGGCAACATCATCACCAGCTTCGACGTCTGGAAGCATTCGATGCCGCACATCGAAATCTACGGCACCGAAGGATCGATGCAGGTGCCCGACCCGAACGGCTTCGGCGGGCCGGTGAAGATCATGCGACAGGGCTACAAGGATTTCGTCGAAGTGAACCTGACGCACAGCTATCCGGACAACTCGCGCGGCCTGGGCGTCGCCGACATGGCCGTGGCGATTCGCGAAGGGCGCGCGCACCGCGCGTCGGGCGAACTGGCCGGCCACGTGCTCGACATCATGCACGCCATTCACGACGCCTCGAACAGCGGCGCGCACGCCATGCTTCAGACCACGTGCGAGCGGCCCGCGCCAATGGAGCAGCGGCTCGCGGATGGGGAGATCCTGTGAACAAAATCAAAGTCGGCATCATCGGCTGCGGCAACATCAGCCCGGTCTACTTCAAAGCGGCTCGCCGCATGCAGGTGCTCGAACTGGTCGGCTGCGCCGACATGGTCTACGAGCGGGCGCAGGCGCGCGCGAAGGAATACGACACGCAGGCCTTCACCGTGGACGAGATGATCGCCCACCCGGACGTGCAGATCATCGTCAACCTGACGATCCCAGCGGCGCACGGCGACATCGGGCTGCGCGTGCTGCGAGCGGGCAAGAGCGTGTACAACGAAAAGCCGCTGGCGGCCACGCGCGAACAGGCGCGCGAAATGCTGGCGGTGGCGAAAGAGCGCGGCGTGCTCGTCGGCGGCGCGCCCGACACGTTCATGGGCGCCGGGCTGCAGACGTGCCGCAAGCTGATCGACGACGGCATCATCGGCAAGCCGATCCACGCCAACGCGTGGTTCATCGGCGGCGGCCCCGAGCCGTGGCATCCCGACCCCGAGTTTTTCTACGCGCCCGGCGGCGGCCCGATGTTCGACATGGGCCCGTACTACGTCACCGCGCTGGTGACGCTGCTCGGCGCGGCGACGCGCGTGAGCGGCGCGACGGCCATGGCGTACGCCGAACGCACCATCGGCAGCGGTGCGAAGAAGGGCAACAAGATCAACGTGCAGATTCCGACGCACATCACCGGCCTGCTCGACTTCGACGGCGGCGCGGTGGGCACGCTGGTGGCCAGCTTCGATGCCGGCGCGGGCGACCTGGGCATCACGATCTACGGCACCGAGGGGACGATGATCGTGCCCGATCCGAACACATTCGGCGGTCCGGTGAAGGTCAAGCGCCGCGGCTTCAAGGATTTCGCCGAAGCCAACCTGACGCACTCGTACGCCGACCAGTCGCGCGGCCTGGGCGTGGCCGACATGGCGTATGCGCTGCAGAGCGGGCGCGCGCATCGCGCGAGCGGCGCGCTGGCATATCACGTGCTGGACGTCATGCACGCCTTCCATGATGCGTCGCGCGAGGGCCGCCACATCACGCTGACGAGCGGCATCGCCCGCCCCGCCCCGCTGCCGTCCGGGCTGCGGGACGGGGTGTTGGATGAGTAGATAGTGGATAGTAATAGTGGATAGTAATAGTGGATAGTTCTCTATAACTATCCACTATCGACTATCACTTCGGTCCG
>JBIIIA010000124.1:0-8599 GCA_044235195.1 Thermoflexales bacterium | reverse complement strand
GTTCGAACTGGCCGGCATCTGCGACCTGAATCCGGCCAACGCATCGCGCGGCGCGGATCTGGCGGAACAGCTGCTCGGCGTGCGGCCGCGCACGTTCGGCAGCTTCGCCGAGATGCACGCCGCCGTCGGCCTCGACGCCGTCACCATCACCACGATGCCCAACGTGCACGTGCCGCTCGGCATCGAAGCGGCGAACGCCGGCGTGCACGTCCTGTGTGAAAAGCCCGTCGCCACCACGGTGAAGGAATCGTGGCGCATGGTGCATGCGCTGCGCGCCGCCGGCCGCAAACTCGCCATCGCCGAAAACTATCGGCGCGACCCGATCAACCGCCTGGCGCGCGCGCTCATCGACGCCGGCGCCGTCGGCACGCCGTACCTCGCCGTGCAGTCGTCGTCCGGCAGCGGCGAGAACGTCATCATCACGCCGTGGCGTCACCTTAAAAAATTCTGCGGCATCGCCGTCGACATGGGCGTGCACTACACCGACATCCTGGAATATCTGCTCGGCCCGATCAGCCACCTCGCCGGCATGGGCAGCGTCGTCGACAAGCAGCGCAAGGGCGCCGACGGCTCGCTGCATCCGGCCGACGCCGAGGACCTCGCCGTCGGCGTGCTGCGCTTCCGCAGCGGCGCCATGGCCAACCTGCTGCTGGACATGGCCGGCCGCGGCCAGGGTCACTGGCTGCGCGTGGTGTACGGCACCGGCGGCTCGCTGCATCTGCCGGGCGACCGCACCGGCAAGCCGCTCGCCCTGACCCGCCGCATCGACGGCAAAGACGTCGCGCTCAGCGCCGAGGAAATTCTCGCGCTCATCCCCGACTTCCGGCTCGACGCCACCACGGCCGCGCTCTTCGGCGGCGAACGACTCACGTCGTACGAACTGCCGTGGGCGGACATCGACGCCAACCTGATCGGCATCGAATACGACGACTTCGCCGCCGCCATCCGCGACGACCGCGAGCCGGAGGTGAACGGCGAGGACGGCCTGCGCTCGCTGGCCCTGATGTACGGCTTCATGGAATCGGATCGCGTCGGACGCATGCTCTCCGCCGACGAGCTCTTCCGCGGCGACGCCGCGACGTATCAGGACGAAATCGAACAGGCGTAACCGTAGATCTACACCCAACCGTAGGAGGACAACATGTGGCCATGGCAAGCGTGGATGGAATTCGGCGTGGTGCATCCGCTCGCGTTCCTGCAGTGCCGCACCGGGGAAGGACCGGTGCTCGAGACGCTGCAGAAGATCGTCGAGGACGACGTCTTCGGCGCAGTCGAAATCGCGCCGCCGAAGGACCCGCAGGTGCGCGCTCGTGCGCGCGAGCTGCTCAAGGCGGCACAGCTGCACGTGGTGTACCTGCCCGTGCTGCCGATCCTGCTCGAGAACCTCGGCCTCGGCTCCGCCGATCCGTCGCTGCGCCGCGCGGCGATGGATCGCCTGCTGCCCCTCATCGACGAAGCCGCTGAGTTCGCAGCGCCGCTCGCCATGATCATGGCGCCGAAGGACGTGCCGGTCCTCGAACGCCCGGCCGCGCTCGAGCGATTCGCCGCCGACGTGCAGCAGCTGTGCGACTACGCCGACGCCAGGTCGTCGCAGCGCCGCCTGCACATCACGCTCGAAAATTTCGACCGCGACGTCGAGAAGAAGCGACTCATCGGCCCGACGGTCGAGGCCGCTGCATTCGCCGACCGCGTCGACCGCGCCAACTTCGGCCTCACCGTCGACCTCAGCCACCTGCCGATGCTGCGCGAAACGCCCGCCGAGGCGCTGCGCGCCGCCGGCCATCATCTGATCCACGCCCACATCGGCAACTGCGTGATCGATCATCGCGACAGCGCCATCTACGGCGACTTCCATCCCCGCTTCGGCCACCCGGAAGGCGTCAACGATCTGCCCGAGGTCATCGCGTTCCTGCGCGAACTGTCGGCGTGCGGCTTCTACGCCAATGCGCGCGCGCGGCTCGGCATCACACCCATTCTGTCCATGGAAATCCGCACCAGCGACGAGAGCAGTGAAACCGCCCTCGCCAACGGCAAGCGCACCTTCGCCCGCGCCTGGAGCGCGGCGCACAACTGATCACATCATGTCCAAAATCAAGATCGTCGTCTGGGACGCCGTCGGCAACATCATGTGGGGCGTGCCCGAATGGGAAACGCGCGACGAACGCTCGAAGCAGCAGCTCCTCGAGGAGGACCCCGCCGGCCCGGCCCACGCCCCCAGCTGGCGCCAGCTCTTCGAAGGCATCCCGACCGACCTCGTGCACGTCAAGTCCGCCGACGAACTCGACGCGCACATCGCCGACGCCGACTTCCTGCTCACGCACAAGGTGAAGGTGCCGGCCGAGGTGCTGCGCAAAGGAAAGAAGCTGCGCCTGGTGCAGCACCTCGGCTTCGACGACCGTGGCATCCCGTACGATGTGATTGGCGAACTCGGCGTGCCGTGCGCCGCGACGCCGCTGGTGAACTACTTCGCCGTCGCCGAACACTGCTTCGCGCTGATCTTAAATCACCTTAAAAAGATGCCGCAGCAGCGCGAGTCGATGCGCACGCGCGCGTACATGAATCGCCAGTGGGGCACGCACCGCGGCCTGCAGCTCGCCTGTGACCAGACGCTCGGCCTGCTCGGCTTCGGCGAAATCGGGCGCTACATGGCGCGCATGGCCCATTCGTTCAACATGAAGGTCGTCTTCTGGGACATCGCACGCTTCCCGAAGCTCGAGCAGGAGTTCGGCGTGCAGTACGTCGAATGGGACGAAATCTGGAAGCAGTCCACGATCCTCAGCGTGCACCTGGCGCTGAACGACAAGACCGTCGGCATCATCGGCGCGCGCGAAATCGGCCTGATGCGCCCCGGTGCGCTGTTCATGAACACCGCGCGCGGCAAGCTCGTCGACCAGGCCGCGCTCACCGCCGCGCTGCGCGAGCGACGCATCTCCGGCGCCCTCGATGTGTTCGACCCGGAGCCGATCCCGGTCGACGACCCGCTGCACGCGCTGCACGAAGATCTGTCGTACGACGTCTCGCTCACGCCGCACTCGGCGTGGCAGAGCCCGTGGACGCACGTGCGCGATTCGCTCGACATCTGGAACAACGTGCTGCGCGTGCTGCGCAGCGAACCGGCGCTTTATCTGGTGCACTGACATGAGCAACTATCCCATCCGCTTCGGCTTCTGCCTGCCCATCTTCGCCTGGCCCGGCGCGCGCATGTTCCGCACGCCCGGCTTCGCCGCCCTCGATACGCAGCGCTGCATGCAGCTCGGCGCACTCGCCGAACAGCTCGGCTACGACTCGCTGTGGGCCGCCGATCATCTGATGCTCGGCCACGAGGACGCCATCCTCGAAGGCTGGACCGTGCTCGCCGCGCTCGCCGGCATGACGAACAAGGCGCAGCTCGGCATCATTCACTACAACAACGTTTTTCGTCATCCGGCCTTCACAGCCAAGATGGTCGCCACGCTCGACCAGATCAGCAACGGCCGCATGATTCATTTCATCGACCTCGGCAACAACGCGCGCGAGTATCTCTCGTACGGCATGCACGAGGACGACCCGCGCGAACGCCGCATCGCGCAGATGGTCGAAGGCCTCGAGCTCACGCTGCGCCTGTGGGCGGCGAACGAACCGCTCACGTTCAGCGGTGTGCACTACTACACGCGCGACGCCGTCTGCAATCCGAAGCCGGTGCAGCAGCCCTGCCCGAAAATCTGGATGGGCGAAGTGCATCCCGACATCGTCGCCGCCACCGTCAAGTACGCCGATGCATGGAACAGCGTGCCGGTGCCGATGAGCGAGCTGCGCAAGCGCATCGTGCAGCTGGACGAAGCCTGCGTCGAGGCCGAGCGCGATCCGGCCTCGCTCGAGCGCACGCTGGAAATTCAAATCCTGATCGCCCCCACGCTCGATGCGCTGCGCGACAAGCTGCGCCGCCTGCAGTCGCTCGCCCCCGCCGACGAACAGACCGCGCCCGACCTCGCCGCATTTCTCTCCGGCGCCACCGACGAGCTGCCCGAAGAACTGCGCGAATCGTGGTGGTGCGGCACGCCCGAAATGGTGCGCGACCGCGTCGCCGACTGCATCGAACTCGGCTTCACGCACTTCATGGGCTGGTTCGTCGACGCCCCCGACGACAGCGGCCTGCGCCTGTTCGCCGAACAGGTCGCGCCGCACTTCCGGTCTTAATGCTCGTCCGTACATTCCGGCCGAGTCGCCACGCCCCGGCCGGAATGTACGGATCGACTCTTAGCCATGCTCGAACGATTCCACTCCCGCATCCGCGAGAAGACGAACAACCCGCACGCCGCGCCGGTGCTCCTCGTGGCGTTCGGCGACAGCGTCACACAGGGCATGACCGCGCTCGGACGCCAGGAGCCGGACGCGGTCTATCACGCCCGCCTCAAGCGCGCGCTCGAAGCGGCGTTTCCGCTGTGCACGTTCAGCGTCATCAACGCCGGCCAGAGCGGCCAGACCGCGCCCGGCGCGCTCGCCTCGCTCGAACGCGACGTGCTGCGCCACCAGCCTGATCTCGTCACCATCTCGTTCGGCCTCAACGATGCGTGGGGCGGCGTCGACGGGCTGCCGCGCTTCCGCGCCGCCGTCGAGGAGATGATCGCACGCACGCGCGCGGACACTACGGCCGACGTGCTGGTGCTCACGCCCACGTTCATGAACCGCGCCGATAGCCCGCGCGTCGCGCCCGAACATCGTCAACTCGTCGAACCGATGGCGCAGGTGATGAACAGCGGCATGCTCGCGCGCTACGCCCAGGCCGTGCGCGACGCCGCCGCCGCGCAGGACGCGCCGTGCGTGGACGTCTGGGCGGCGTGGCAGGCGCTCGCCGATGCCGGCGTGAACACCGACGAACTGCTGGCGAACGGCCTGAACCACCCCACCGGCGACGCGCACGACATCGCCGCGCAGCTGCTGGCGAAAACCATCCTGGAGGCGGCGTGATCGCCGATGCGCCGAAGATCGAGCGCGTCGAAACGCAGCTCGTGCGCGTGACGCTGCCGCACGCGCTGCGCGTGTGGGGCCGCGAAATCACCACGCGCGAATTCGTCTTCGTGCGCGCCTACGCCGGCGGCGCAGTCGGCGTCGGCTTCGCATTCACGCGCGGCATGCCGCTCGACGTCGTCGTCGACAAGCAGCTCGCCCCGCTCGCCGTCGGCCGCGTCGCCGGCGAGACGCGCGCATTCTGGAACGCCGCGCGCGCCGCCGCTCGCATGACCAGCGAGACCGGCATCTACATGCGCGCGCTGTCGCTCGTCGACATGGCGCTGTGGGACCTGCACGGCAAGCTGGTCGGCCTGCCGCTCTGGAAAATGCTCGGCGGCACGCGCGCCTGCGTGCCGTGCCTGGCCATCTGCGGCTACTACCGCCCGGGCGCCGACTGGAAATCCGCCAGCCTGCGCGCCGTCGAGGAAGAAGCCGAACGACTCGTCGCCGCCGGCTACACGCGCTTCAAGATTCCGTTCGGCGAGGACATCGATCTCGACGTCGCGCGCATCACGACGCTGCGCCGCGTGGTCGGCCCGCGCGCGCTCGTCGGCCTCGACGCCAGCGGCATGTTCGATTCCGTCAAGCAGGTCGAACGCGCATGGAGCCGCATCGCCGACCTCGGCGTGGATTTTTTCGAGGATCCCTTCCCCGCCGATCGACCGGAGCTCGCCGCCGAACTGTCACGCCGCCTGCCGGTGGCCGTGGCCTACGGCGAATCGATCACCAGCCCGCTCGTCCTGCAGCAGCTCGCCGAGGGCGCCGCGCTCGATATCCTGCGCCCCGACGTCACGGTAATCGGCGGCGTCACCGGCTTCGCCCAGGCCATCGCCCCGGCGCTCGAGCGCCGCGCCCGCATCTTCCCGCACTACTACCCCGACCTGCACGCGCCGCTCGCCGCCGCCTTCGGCCTCGAGATGATCGAGGAATCGCCGCCCGAGGCCGACACCGTCGCGCTGAATCAACTGCGCGCCGCCCCGCCCGTCATCCGCGACGGCTGCTGGCAGCTGTCGGAGGAGCCGGGGATCGGAGCGATAGTAGATAGTAGATAGTGGATAGTGGATAGTGGATAGTGGATAGTGGATAGTGGATAGTGGATAGTGGATAGTGGATAGTGGATAGTGGATAGTAGATAGTAGATAGTGGGAATGCGGCGCAAACACAATCCACTATCACTATCCACTATCTACTATTACTTTCTGCCCTACTATTACTTTCTGCCCTGCCGCTTCACCGCCAGCTCCAGCAGCAGCTCGTCGCGCGCGCGCAGCACGTCGGCGGCGCTCTTCTTCGACCAGTCGTAGAAGCCCTTGCCCACCTTCGCGCCGATCTCGCCCGAGTCCATCTTCTCCTGCAGCAGGCGATTGGGGCCCTTCTGCACATCGAGGTCGGCCAGCAGATACGAGTGGATCGAATACACCGTCGGCGCGCCGACGAGATCGAGATGCTCGAAGATGCCCAGCACCGGCGTGCGCGCGCCGAAGCTCGTCTTCATCGCCTCGTCGACTTCTTCGGGCGTGGCGATGCCCTGCTCGACGATGGCCAGCGCCTCGCGCCACAGCGCGTGCTGCAGGCGGTTCGCCACGAAGCCCAGCGCCTCCTTGCGGCACAGCACCGGGGAGTGGCCGGTCGTCTTCAGAAAGCGCATCACCACGTCGGTCGCCGCCGGATCGGTGCGCTCGCCCGGCGCCACCTCGACCAGCGGCAGCAGATGCGGCGGGTTCCAGTAGTGGCCGACGAGAATGCGCCCCGGCCGCGTCGCGTGCGCGGCGATGTCCGTCGCGCGCATGCCGCTCGTGGTGCTGATCAGAATCGCATCCGGGCGACACACCGATTCGAGCTCGGCAAAGACTTGCTGCTTGACGGCCAGATCCTCCGCCACGCCCTCGATCACCAGATCGGCGTCCGCCGCGCCCTGCAGGCCGACGGCGAATTCGAGATTCGACCAGATGTGCGCGATGTCCGCCTCGTCGACGAGGCCGTACGGCTGCATCGCGGCGAGGTTGGCGCGAATGCGCGCGCGTGCGCGCTCGAGCCCTTCTTCGGAACGACCCACCACGATCGCGCGATAGCCGGCAGCGGCGCACGTCTGCGCAATGCCCGGCCCCATCTGACCGGTGCCGATGCAGGCCACCGTGCGAATTTCAGGAATTGTGTTCATCGCGCCGGAGTATAGAAGCGACGTCAACGACCTGCACAGCGTCCGTCGATTTCCGACGAAGCAGCAGCCAGCGAGCCGTCGTTGGGATAGACCGAAAGAGCCGAGTTCATCGTCGCGCGCGCATCGTCACAACGGCCGGCCAGCTGCTGCGAATAGCCGAGGAACGTGTAATCGGTCGCGCTCAGCGTAGTGCTGATCTTGGCTGTGAGCGTCATCGCCATCGTGAAGTCGTCGATCGCCTGCAGAAATGCATACTGCTGAAAGCGCAGCACGCCGCGGCGCGTGTACGCCGTCGACCGGCCGGGGGCGAGTTCGACGGCTTTGTCGAAGACGACGGCGGCTTTGCCGAACTCCCCGCGAATGCGATACGCCTCACCGAGCCGCTCATAAGCCTCGGCGTTTTTGTCGTCGATCGCCACGGTGCGCCGCAGCGCATCGATCGCCGCATCGGCATTGGCGTAAATCGTCTTGGCATTCGCGCCGGCCCACGACCACGTGATGTAGATCTTCGCGACGTCGACCAGCACCACCGGCAGATTCGGATTGATCGCCAGCGCGCGCTGCCAGATGTCGAGTGCAGCGTCGAAGTCGTTCTTCACGTAGCGCAGATATCCGGAGGCGCGCATCGCATCGGTGTCCTGCGGATTCAGCTCGAGCGCACGGTCGATAAATTTCTGCGCCGCCTCGAATTCGCTGCGGTCGACGGCCAGCTCCGCCGACGCCACGTGCGCATACGCCAGCTCCGGCGACAACTGCACCGCGAGTTCGCATTCGACCTCGGCCTCTTCGTAGCGCTTCTGGCGATCCAGCGCCGCGCACAGGACGGCGTGCGCATCACCGAACGACGGATCGATGCTGATCGCTTTGCGCGCGCGCAGCTCGCCCTGCGCCGAATCGTCGAGCATGACATACAGGCGCGCGATGCGGCTGTGCAGCGACACATCACTCGGACGACGTCGGCTCGCCTGATCCAGCGCCGTGATGGCGCTGCGATAGTCGCCGTTGGATTCAGCTTCCGACGCAGCGCGCATGAACTCGTCGACGCTGCGCGTCGGCGTCACCACCACGGTCGGCCGCGGCGTCGGCGCGCGGCTGCTGAACGACGGCCCGCTTCCGAGCCGCACCTGCAGCAACAGCCAGCCGATGCCGACGACGGCGGCCAGCACGATGACCAAGGCAGCAGATCCATTGCTGCGCCGCCGTCGTCGTAGAAATCCGCTGCGCGAACGATCGATCCGAATGTCGATTCGGTTCTTCCTGCGCACGCGGCGATTCTAGCGTAGCCGCATGGGCACTCCTCACGCGGGTGCATCCGCCGTTAGGGGCAGCTTGCTCACGCCTCACCCCCTGACCCCCTCTCCCCCTCAATTTCGCTTTGACTTTGACGGAGCAACGCTTTTGCCGGCGACGCGAAATTTCGGCGAAGAGGGGGAAGCGTGGCGGCAATAT
>JBIIIA010000505.1:0-2553 GCA_044235195.1 Thermoflexales bacterium | reverse complement strand
CGCGTTGCTCGACGCCGCGCGCGTCACCACGATCACGTAGGTCTGAGTAGTGGTGAGGTCGGGAGCCGTGATCGTCGCCGTGATCGTGTTCGCGCCCACGTTCAGCGCGCACGCATTCGACGCGCACGCGCCGGTGGCCGTCGTCACCGAGTACGTGGCACTGGCATCGTTCGTCGTCGGCGTGATCGTCACGCTCGACACGGCGTTCGCCACCGCCGCCGTATACGACGTCGTCGTGCTCACGAACGCCGGCGTCAGCGTTCCCGCGCTCAGCGCCAGCCCGCTCAAGCTGGCATCCGTGCTGGCGCCGCCGGACTGGCGGGTGATGGTGTTGAGCGCCACTTCCTGCGGCTCGGTTCCGCCCTTGTCATACGCCACAGCCAGGCGCGTGCCATCCAATGCCAGCGCCGTACCATAGCCCTCACAAAGCTTCGAAAAGCCGTTCTCCGGCCCAAGAGAACAGGTCGGCGCCGGGTGCAGCGACAAATCTCCCCACGAACCATTGACGCGTTCAGCGATGTAGATATTTCCCCTCCGACTGCTGTTGGTTGCTTGTTGGGTAGCCCACTGGCCGATCACCACCATGTCTCCGTCGATGGCGACGACGCTGCCGAACGCCGAGTCGACGCCGAGAGTCGGCGTGTAAATCACTTGAAAGTTGTAATCGTCCCACAGTACGCCCGGCCACTGCGCCTCCTGCGTCCAGTTCACACCATCCCGGGCGAAAATGCCGACCACTCCCGGAATCGAACTCCCCGTGAAGAAGTACTGGAGATTGCCCCAGTAATATGCAGGTCCGCCCACGACGATGCGATCGCCGCTGATATCGACGGCACCACCGAAACCGTCCGGCTGGTAAGACGGTTCCGTTATTGCCTGGTGCTTGAGATATGCCGCGAGCGCCCACGTCGAATTGGTGCGCGAATATACGTACGCTGCACCTCGGTTGCCGTCGTCGTTGTTGTACGCACCGATGGCCGAGCTGGCGTCGCCATCCTCACCAGGTGCACCGACGACGAGGTAATCACCGTCGATGGCCACACTCTGACCAAATATGTCGTCGGCTTCTGCGTTCGGCGCCTTCAGATATTTCTGCAGCGTCCATGTGGCGCCGGAACCGGTGAATACGTAGGCAGCCCCTGATAAGTTCGCACTGTTGTTGGACGACACAATGGTCGAAGAGGAAGAGCCGTCCTCGCCGATCGCGCCGACGACGAGCGTGCCGTTGTCCAGCGAGACCGAGTTTCCGAATTGGTCGTGGGCCTCGATGTTCGTCGGCTTGATGTAAGCCGCCTGCGCCCACACGCCGTTGGTGCGCGTAAAGATGTACACCGCGCCGGCATTGGTCGCACCATTCGCCGTGTCCGGCGTCGTGGAGTACGCGCCGTCCTCGCCGGGGGCACCCACGGCGATCGTGTCACCGTCGATGTCTACCGACGTCCCGAAGTTATCGCCTTCCACCGCAGCGCCGTACGGATAACCAGGGTGAGTGTACGGCATATGATTGGTCGGGGTGATGACCTGCTGCAGCGACCATGAACCGGCGGCGTACGTGTATACGTACAATTTATTGTCAACGATTTCGTTCCATTTGTACAACATTTCAACCCCGACGACGAGGGTGTTGCCATCGATCGCCAGGGATCGCCCGAAGCCGTCCGGGCCGCATGCATAGACCAAGTAATTTGCCGGCGTGCAAGCAACGCTGGTGTCATCGTAGTAGCTGAGCATCACCGGAGCGCTGCTGATGGCCAGCGCCGGGCTCGCCGCCGCCACGGCACTCGGCTGCCACACCGGCAACCCGGCACCGAGCACCGATGCCAGCACGATTCGCAGCAGAGACGCAACGATCCGCTTTACTTTTCCAGGCTTCCACACCATCCGACTTTCCTCCAGAATATCGATCCAGTCGGCGCGCCCATCGACGCGCAGAAACACGGCGTGATTCTGAAGGAAAAGACGTCACTTGAACATCATGCGCAACGGATGAATTTCGGATGAATTTGCGTTATCCGTGCGACGGAAAGATCCGGCTGCGCATCTCCTCCGGCTTGAACCAGAAGTTGTCGAACATCTCGATCACGTAGCCGATGTGGGGGGCCGGGATGGCGATGAACATTTCACCGCTGGCGACCTGGTTGAAGCCGCGGCCGCCGCCCTCGCCCAGCGCGAAGACCGTGTTGCCGGTCAGCCACGGCGCGGCGAACAGCGACGAACACGAAGAGGCGCCGAGCTCGCCGTGCGGGAACGTCCCTTCGCGCACGCTGGCGGCGCCGGCCAGCTGCATGGCGCGCTGCACGTCGGTGATGCACACCAGCAGGTCGAGCGGCGCGGCGGCCGGCAGGTCGGCCAGCGGCGCAGCGGCGATCGCACGCAGCGCGCCCACGGGCAGGGTGTGGCTGGCCGCCTTGTTGCGCTGCGCCGCTGCAGGTGTAAAAAAGCCCTGCGCCATCGTTAGATATTCGCCGTCGCAGATCAGGCTGCCGGCATCCTCGTGCTTCAGGAAGCCGAGGTGAAACTGGCCGACATGGCAGTCGTGATTCGTCGCGTCGA
>JBIIIA010000504.1:0-2554 GCA_044235195.1 Thermoflexales bacterium | reverse complement strand
TAGCGCACGTGCACTTTGTCGATGAAGCGATGCGTGCCGTTGCGTGCCACCCGCGACTGCGCGGCGTTGGCTTCGTCCGGCCGCACGTAGTTGTCCTGCAGCGTCGTCAACACCGCTTCCATCCCGGCGTTCAACTCGGCTTCGTCGTCGCTGGCGCAGTACTTCGCCAGCAGGAACTCCAGCACGAACGTGGGCACGTTGGTGCCTTTCTTGATGCGGTGCAGCAGATCCTTGCGCACTACGCGGCCGTCGTAGGCGGCGATCAGTTTTCGATCGAGAACATCCTGCTCGTTCATGAGTTTTTTCCGTCTTCTATTTGAAATTCGGCATCGGCTCGGACACTTGGATGCAACATCATGCTTTACACGTTGTAGTCCGTCTCCAGTTCCAGCGCCGCGTACGTCGTCTGCGTGGTCGGGTTCAACACCTTCACCACGCAGTTGCCCTCGAAACGTTCGCTCATGCGCAGGATCAGCATCACCGGCTCGCCCGGCATCAGCGTCACCAGGCGCGAGGTCGGATCGACGTGCTCGCCGCCCTTCAGCTCGCCGACGACGTTGCCGCGCGCGTCGTGCACTTCCACCGCCACCGGCACGCCGAACAGGGTGCCGCCCTCCAGCAGCACTTCGATCTTCGGGTTGTACGTGGTGATGCGCCGGGCGCCGTTTCGATAGCGCAGCTCGATGCGCTCGGCCCGCCGGCGCTCGGCCGCCGCCGCGAATTTCACCGTCAGCACCGGCACGATCGCCTCCGCCAGCGACGCGCCGCCGTGCAGGTATTCGCGCCCGACCTGATACGGCGCCTGGCTGCGCGGCAGCGCCGCCTGCGCGAAGTCGCCGCGAATCCCCAGCCGCGCCGCGTCGAGCACCACGCTCTGCGCGTCGCTCGCCCCCGCCCCCAGCAGCGTGCGATGGTGCGCGTCGACCGGCCACGTGCCGAACGGCTTGGCGCACACGTCGCCCGGCCCGCTCTGCGCATGCCACGCGAAGCCGTGGTCGGTGGCGATCACCGCCGCGCCGAAGCCCTGGCCGCGCACGGCGTGCAGCGCGCGCTGGATCGTCCGCAGCTGGGCGCCGATCAGCCCGAGCGCCGTCTGCGGGTCGTGCTCGAAGTGACTGTCGATGTCGTTCGATCGGAGCACCAGCAGATCGACGCCCGCCGGCGCCGCGACCTTGCCGGCGACGAAGTCGCTCAGCGCAGCTTCGTGAAAGCGATCGCCATATCGCCGCCGCAGCGCGTCCATGCGCTCGGCCACGGTGCGCACCGGCGCGCCGTCCAGCAGCGGCGCCAGCGCGCCGTCGCGCAGCGTCAGCGTCAGGCCGGCCCGCGCGCCCGGCAGCAGCGACGCCATGCCGACCGGCGTCACCGTCGGCAGCTGCGCGCACGCGGCATGCAGCTGCACCTGCGCGCCGTCGGCCAGCAGGCCCTCCAGCACCGCGCCGAGTTCGTAGCGCAGCGCGTCGATCATGAAATACGCCACCCGGCGGCCACGCTCGCGCAGCAGCGGCGCCACGTGCACGTCGAAGGTGTCGGCGTTCGCCGCCAGCGCCGCCGGCGGCCAGCCGCCCGCTTCGACCTGCTTCATGAACGCGGCCTGCACTTTCTCGGCCACGGCGCGATGGCGCGCGCGCACGTACGCCGCCGCGTCGTGCAGCGGCTGCACTTCGACCGCCTCGGCCAGCGCCTGTTCGAATTCGCGCTGGCGCTGATCGACCCGCGCGACCTGCGCCACGTAGAAGTTCACCAGCGCCGCGGCGTCGCGCGCATGCTCGGCCAGCCGCTCGCCGACGTCGTCGCAGGCGCTCAGCAGATCGAGCGCGGCGCTCAGCACCCCCCACTGGCCGGCGCCGTCGCCGGTTTCGCGCCAGACCGACTGGGCGCGGCCGGCGAGCACCCTGCGCACGCGCTCGCCGTCGCCGGCGCACAGCGCCTTCACCGCGCGCGTCAGAAAGGTGCGCTCTTCGAACGGGAACGTGTCGCGTTCGCCCAAATCCTCGATGCCGGCGCAGTGCTCCTTCAGGTTCAATTCGGCCTCGACGCGCCGGGCGTGGGAGATGTACGACTCGCGCGTGCTGCGCTGGTCGCGCAGCTGGCGGCACAGGCCGTCGACGAACGGACGCGTCTCCTGCGGCGCGCGCGGCACGCTCTGCAGCGACGGCGGCAGCCCGCCCGGCAGATCGAAGGCGAATTCGCTGAACAGCACGAAGCGCCACACCTCGTCCGCCACCGCCGCCGGATCCTGCAATTTCGTCTGCAGCGTCATGCCGAGCACGGAGGCGAGGAAATCACGGAGCTCGGGGAAAGGGACGGCCGACGACGGACCACCGACGGCCGACGGCTGCTGGAGGTCGGCGGTCCCTTCCCCGAGCACCCCCAGCGCAACCTCGAGTGCGGATTCGGCGCCGAACGCGGCGCGCAGCTGCGGCCAGCGCAGTCCACCGCCGACGGCGTCGACGACGGCGAACGGCGGGCCGGCGGGGTTCTGCTCGAACAGCCGGCGCAGCTCCGGGCCGTGGTCCGGCCGCGCGCGCAGGCACAGCGCCAGGTCATCGTC
>JBIIIA010000503.1:0-2555 GCA_044235195.1 Thermoflexales bacterium | reverse complement strand
CCATCCAGAAATCTGTGCCCATGCTGGATGGGGGCAGCGCAGCAGATGCAGCCTGCAGCGCAGTCGAGCGCTCTGCATTCGTCACAATGTTCGCCGCCGGCGAGAAATCACTCGCCTGCGGCGCTGCGGCACCGCCCGGTCGCGGCGTCATCGCACAGATCGCCAGCGCCGCCGCCAGTGCACCGCGCAGCAGAATTCCTTTCGATTGGTTCAACGTCATTGATTCGCTCCTCTTCTTCCGCATTTCCGTTCCCTTCGCGCGAGCGGTTTGAATCACGGCGCGAGTTGTCGAAAGATAAAAGGGGAGCGCATCAACATCAATGTCGATAACGGCAATTGGTTATCTATTTTTTATCTATTTTTTCTGTAGTCCACAAAAGCCTATGCGGATAAACGACGCTGTGGCTCGCTCCATCGATTTCGCGTGCGCCTCACCCCCTGATCCCTCACAGGGGGACATTGATTTGTGGCGTTTTTGCATCCCCGCGTTGATGCGCGCCGGGCGTGCCCGGGCCGCGCCGTTGGCGCAAGCCCGGGCTGTCGTGGCGTCGCTCCTTCGGAGCTCTCGCTCGCACGGAAGATCCTCGGACATCGGAAGGAATTCACGGCTGAGCATGAGCGCCAACGGCGCGGAATGCCGAGGCATACCGGGATCGAGCCCCGAAGGGGCGGTTGCCGCGACAGCCCGGGCCGTCGCCCTGAAGGGCCGAGGAAAAGAGAAAAGAGTGGAGAGGAGTGAGAAAAGAGTGGCGGCGCCGTGCCCACTCTTTCCTCACTCCTCTCCACTCTTTCCTCTGACTCTCCCCTATTACTATCTACTCTTGCAGCGGCACGATCGGGAACCAGTACCGCCGCCCGCCGTCCGACGCGGTCGCCCGCGTCGCCCGGATCGTGTAGTTGCGCGTCGTCGCCCCGTCCGTGATGCCGATCGTCACCGTCGTCGTCTCGGTCGGGAACAGCGGACACGTGCCGCTCACCCCGCTGTCGACGCACGCCCCCGCCGTCGACGAATACGCCGCCG
Organism: Thermoflexales bacterium; assembly: GCA_044235195.1. Classification (GTDB taxonomy): domain Bacteria; phylum Chloroflexota; class Anaerolineae; order J036; family Brachytrichaceae; genus CANJQH01. The sequence goes on along the minus strand of JBIIIA010000503.1, from coordinate 1,534 downwards.
TCGCGCTGATGCTCAGCGTCGGCGTCACCACCAGCTGGTTCGTCCCGCTCGGCACTTCCGTCTGGTACTGCAGCGTCGTCGACACGAACGCCGGCGTCAGACCCGGAATGTCGATGGCCATCTCGGCGATGTGCGGGCCCGTGAACTCCTCCACCGTCACCACGATCACGTATTCCTGCGTCGTGCCGTCGGCGGCAGTGATCGTGATAGTGATAGTGGTGGTGCCAGAAAATGCGATGTCGCACGACGACGGCGATGCGTTCCCCGGCGTACACTCGCCCGCCGTCGACGCGTACGTGATCGTCGCGCTGACGTCGCTCGTCGTCGCCGTCACCACCGCACTCGTCGTGCCGATCGGCAGTTCCGCCGTGTACGAGGTCGTCGTGCTCACGAACGCCGGCGACAGCTCGCCCGGCTCGATGTCGAGGTCGAGCAGACTCGCGTCGCTCGACGCCCCCGCAGGCGCCACCGTCACCACGATCGTGTAGATCTTGGTGGTGCCGTCAGCGGCAGTGATAGTGATAGTGATGGTGGTGGTGCCGGAAGGGGCGATGTCACACGTCGACGGCGATGCGTTGCCCGGTGTGCACGATCCCGCCGTCGTCACATACGCGATCGTCGCACTGACATCGCTCGTCGTCGCCGTCACCAGCACGCTCGCCGTCCCGTCCGGCACGCGCGCCGTGTAGTCCGTCGTCGTGCTCACGAATGCCGGCGACAGCGAGCCGGGCTCAATGTCCAAGTCAAGTAGATTCGCATCATTCGAGGGGGGCGACGTCACCACTACCGTGTACACGTCTGTCGTCACTCCGTCCTGCGCCGTCGTCCGCACCGTAATCGTCGTCACCCCGGGCGCCGTCAGCGCACACGTCGACGGCGACGCGTTCCCTGGCGTGCACACCCCGCCCGTCGATGAATACGACACCGTCGCACTCACCTGATTCACCGTCGCCGTCACCACCGCCGTCGTCGTTCCCAGCGGAACCGCCGCCGTATACGACTTCGTCGTGCTCACGAACGCCGGCACGAGCCCGGTGCCGCCGGCCGCAGGACCCGGATCGATCATCATTTCGAACAGGCTCGCGTCGCGCGACGGCGGCACGGTCACTTCCACCGTATAGACCTTCGTCCTGCCATCGATCGCCGTCACCATCACTGTGATCGTCGTCACCCCCGGCGCTGTCAGCGCGCACGTCGACGGCGACGCATTGCCCGGTGTGCACACCCCACCTGTCGACGAATATGACACCGTCGCGCTGACGTCGCTCGTCGTCGCCGTCACCACCGCCGTCGTCGTCCCAAACGGCACTTCCGTCGTGTAGCTGGTCGTCGTCGAAACGAACACCGGCGCAAGCTCGCCCGGCTCGATGTCCAGCGCGCTCAGGCTGTCGTCGGCTGCCTCGTAGGCCCCCAGGTCGTAACCCGCCCCCTGCGGCCGCGCCACCCCCTGAATGTCCGTCGCCACGCCGCTGTCCACGCCGGCGTCTACGCCGTCGCCGACCGTCAGGTAGTCGCCCGCCGCCGCGTTCACGAA
>JBIIIA010000123.1:0-8619 GCA_044235195.1 Thermoflexales bacterium | reverse complement strand
CGCCTCCCTCGACGTCAAGGAATCGCTCTACCGCATCGCCGTCGAGGCGCTGCAAAACGCCCTGCGGCACTCCGGCGGATCCAGCGTCCACATCTGCATCGCCGCCAGCCCCACCCTGCAGCTGGCCGTCGTCGACGACGGCCACGGCTTCGATCCGAACGCCGCCCACGACGGACACCTCGGCCTGCAGTCCATGCGCGAACGCGCCGCCACCCTCGACGCCGCCTTTTACATCGACAGCGCTCCCGGCCGCGGCACCCGCATCTCCGTCACGTGCACGCGCAGCCCGGGAGAGAGGCACGCATGATCCACGCGATGTACTCCCCCGAATGGAACGGTGGCTCGATCTTTCAACGCTACTGGCCGTATATCCTGCTCGGGATTACCAGCGTCGTCGGATTCATCTGGTACGGCATCACGAACTCGACTGCGGTGCTGCTGGCCACCTTGTTCGTGTGCAGCAGTGCCTTCAACTCCATCGGGTTCGCCGTGGCACGGCTCAGAGGCATGCAGCGCACGGCTTCAGTTTTCAACTGGCTGAACGGCATCGGCGCCGCCGTCGGCTTCGGCATCTTGTCGCCGGATTTTCTTCCGATCAGCATGCTGTGCATGCTCGACGGCGCGCTCAGCACGCTGTCTCTGGATGGGTCGAGCCGCAGAGAACTTCGAGCGTACAGCATCGTCAGCGTCATCGTCTTCATCGGATTGCTGTGCCTGACCGAAAGCACGCGCGCCGACCTGCTGCCGATCGCTCCGCCGCTGCATCCCCTCGAAAAGGCTGTATTGTTCATCGGCTTCACGCTGGGCTACGGCCTGACATGCCTGCGCGGCATGCGTGCGTTCTTCGACGCCATCCGCAACACGCTCGATGATCTGAGACGCACGCACGACAAGATGGATGCCACCCGTTACGAAACCAACCTGCGACTGCAGGAGATGGAGCAGCTGCTCGATATCAGTCGAGTCGTAGGATCGACGCAGAATTTTCAAATGCTGCTCGCCAACCTATTGACGCAGCTGCACACCATCGTCGGCTACTATCGCGCGAACGTGATGCTGCTGCGTGATGGGAAGCTGCAGGTCATCGCCGGTCATGGGGCGCCGGCGCCGAGCCTGCCACTCATGGAGTCGACGATCAACCGGCCGGACAACCTGGAATTCGCGCTGCAACTGCAGGCACCGCACATCATCCACGACTTGAGCCGAGACTATCCACAGCTGCGTGGATCGTTTATGGGCATCCCACTGATCGTTCGCGGCAAATTCATCGGCATGCTCACGCTGCGTCACGAGCAGGTGAATTTCTACAACGAACGAGCCGCCGACATCGCCATGGCGTTCGCCAATCAGGTCGCCGGGATCATCGATTCGGCGCAGCTGCAGGAAGCGGCGACGTCGGCCCGCGTCGTCGCCGAACGGCATCGCCTGGCGCGCGAGCTGCACGACTCGGTGTCGCAGTCGCTGTTCGGCATCGTGCTGGGCACGCGCACCGCGCGCGAACAGATCAATCGGTCGCCGGAAGCGGCCCATCAGGCGATCAGCTATTCCCTGAGCCTGGCGAACACCGCCCTCAATGAGATGCGGACGCTGATTTTCGCTCTGCGGCCCGAAACGCTCGAACGCAAAGGGCTCATCGCGGCGCTGCAGGTGCAGATCGATCTGCTGCAGCCTCATCACGACATGTCGATCGAGTTCGAGGCGCCACAGGGCGAACCGGAAGCGGCGATTCACATCAAGGAAGCGCTCTATCGAATCTCCACCGAGGCAATTCAGAACGCCATACGCCATTCCGGCTGTCACCGCCTGCAAATTCGGCTGGCGCACGACGACGCCGCGATCCGCGTCGAAGTCATCGACGACGGTCGTGGCTTCTACCCAGACAAGGAATACGACAATCACCTCGGCCTGAAGACGATGCAGGAGCGCGCTACGGCGCTCGGCGGTGTTTCGTCGATTCGAAGTTCTCCCGGTGCAGGGACGCACGTCACCACCGAAGTGCCAAAAGACTGAACGCCACCACATCCAACGATTTATTCAAAATTATTCTTTCATTTCATGGCTATAATGCCGTCGCTAATGCAGGCCACTTTTCGCAGATTCGCATCACGCCGACAGCATCTCACGGGACGCTCTCCATCGCCTGCGAATACCGTGTTTCATGTGCTGTCCGAGTTCTGGGCACAAGGCTTTGCGATCCTGCAGCTGTGCATCGCACTCGTCGGTGTGGCGCGCTATGAATCTCCCGGGGCGATCGCATACGCCGCACTGTGTACCTATTACGTCGCAATCACCCTGCTGGTGTTCTCCGCGCGACGATTCGGCGTCATGCGACAGCGCAGCTTTCCCTATTTCATCTGGGTCAGCGGTACGCTGGGTGCGTTTTTCTTCGTCCTGATCTCGCCGAATTTCACGTCGGTCGCGATGTTCGCGCTGGTCAACACCATCGTCCACGTCATCTCCTTGCCACAAATCAGCGCAAAACAAGTGCGGTGGGCGGGATTGGGAACCATCACAGCAGCCGTCGCTCTGCTGAGCCTGGCGGAGTTCGGACTTTGGTTCGGTCCGATCTTCGAATTGCGGCTTTTCGCAGCCAGCAGTTCCGACATCGCCAGCCTGGTGCGCAGTGACGCAATCGTGCTTTCGCCGGAGTCGGCAGCCGCGCTGCTCGAAAGCTTCTTTCGCAGCATCTGGATCATCGGCTTCACCGGCAACATCGTCCATCTGATGTGGAATTTTCACCGCCGCATCCAGAAGAATGTCTCGTCCTTGCGCACCACCAATCAGGATCTGGCGATCGCACAGCGCGCATTGCAGCAGAGGCTGCACGAACGCACGCAGCTGCTGGAAATGACGCGCACGATCGCATCGACGCAGGATTTCTCATCGCTGCTGCGCAACGCGCTGATACAACTCAAGTCCGTCGTCGATTACGGCAGAGCGACGGTGCTGCTCCTGAACGAAGAGCACATGGAGGAAATCAGCACGGTCGGACATCTGGCCAGCATCGCGCCGAGCGGACTGACGCACAAGCTGCAGGACGCCTTCGGCCTGGATTCCATCACGTCCATGCACAAACCGATGCTGCTCTCGGATCCTGCAAAATACGACCTCACCGGGTCGCATCTCTTCGTGCCGCTGATTGCGCGCGGCAAGCTCATCGGCATGCTCGCGATTCGGCATGCCGCGCCCAGGTTCTACACGGAGCATGACGCCGATTTGTGCATGGCGTACGCCAACCAGGTCGCCGGGATCATCGCCTCGGCGCAGCTGCAGCGGGCAGCCGCCGGCGCGCTCGTCGTCGCCGAGCGCAATCGCCTGGCGCGCGAGCTGCACGATTCGGTGTCGCAGTCGCTGTTCGGCATCGTCCTCGGCACGCGCACGGCGCTGCAGCAGGTCGATGCCTCGCCCGAGGCAGCGCGCACGGCCCTGCTGTATTCGGTCGATCTGGCGGCCGCCGCGCTCGCCGAGATGCGCGCACTGATCTTCACCATGCGGCCGGAGACGCTCGAGCAGCGCGGGCTGGTGGTCGCTCTGCGGCAGCAAATCGACCTGCTGCAGCCGCAGCAGAAGGGCGACATCACGATCACTCTCGAAGCGAGTGAAGAGCCGGACATGTCGATGGAAATCAAGGAAGCGTTCTATCGCATCGCGATCGAAGCCATGCAGAATGCCATCCGACACGCGAAATGCTCGCACCTGCAAATCCGGCTCACACGGACGGACTCGGCCATCTCCCTCGAAGTGCGCGACGACGGGCAAGGGTTCGATCCGAACAAGCTCTACAGCGGCCACCTCGGCCTGAAGACTATGCACGAGCGCGCCACCGACATCGGCGGCGCGCTGCGCATCGACAGCGGCGCGAGCGGCTCGTGCATCGTCGTCACGCTTCCCACACCGGCACGTGCGTGAATCGCACCACGTCGAACAGCCCCAGATCCGAAATCCGCAGCTCGGGAATGACGACCAGAGCCAGCAGACTGAGCTGCATGTTCGCGTTGTTCAGCCGGCAGCCGCAGGTTCGATATTCGGCCAGCACCGCCTCGGCCTGCGCCGCCGCCGTCTCGGCGCGCTGATCGGACATCAGCCCGGCGATCGGCATCGGCACGCGCGCGCGCACGGCCCCTGCCCGATGCACCAGCATGCCGCCGCCGCATTCCGCCAGCGCGTTGGCCGCCGCCGCCATCTCGGCGTCGTCCGTGCCGATCACCAGCATGTGATGCGAATCGTGCGCCACCGTCGAGGCGATCGCGCACGGCACGTCGAAGCCGAACCCCTGCACGAACCCGGTCACCACACCGCCCGTGCCGCGATGCCGCTCGATCAGCGCCACTTTGCACACGCCTTGCGCCGGATCCGCGCCGACCTGCCCATCCCGCACCGGCAGCCGCAGCCGCAAATGCCGCGTCGGCGCCTGGTTTTCGATCACGCCGATCACGCTGGCCGTCACTTCGCTCGCAGCGGCCGGCGCCGCCACGGCGAAGTCCTCGGCGCACAGCGAGCGGCCCACATGCACCGAGCGGCGCACATCTTCCGGATATTCATAGCGCGGCAGTTCGACCTGCCACGCGCCGCCTTCGACGATCACCTCGCCGGCGGCGATCACGCACTCGGCGCGGAAATCGACCAGGCTCGACGTCAGCACCATGTCCGCGTAGCGGCCGGGCGCGATCTGGCCGACGTCGCGTGCCACGCCGAAGTGTTCGGCGGTGTTGATCGTCATCATCTGCAGCGCCGTCACCGGCTTCAAGCCCTGTGAAATGGCATGGCGCAGCGCGCGATCCATGTGCCCTTCCTTCAGCAGCGTGCCGGGATGCATGTCGTCGGTGCAGATCAGAAAATTGCGCGGGTCGAGGCCGTATTCGGTGATCGCGCGCACGCCGGCGGCGATGTCGAACCACGCCGAGCCGAAGCGCAGCATCACTTTCATTCCCTGCCGCGCACGCGCCACGGCATCCTCCACGCGCGTGCCTTCGTGGTCGTCCGCCGGGCCGCCAGCGACGTAGCCATGAAAGGGCAGCCCGAGATCCGGCGACGCGTAGTGTCCGCCGATCACGCGCCCGGCATGCCGCGTCGCGGCCATTTCGGCGTGCATCTTTTCGTCGGAAAGAAACACGCCGGGGAAATTCATCATCTCGCCGAGGCCGATGATGTTCGGCCACGACATCGCCTCGCGCACGTCGTCCGGACCGATCGACGCGCCCGGCGTCTCCTTGCCCGGCGCCGACGGCACGCACGACGGCATCTGCACGTACACGTTGATCGGCTGCAGCAGCGCCTCGTCGTGCATCAGCTGCACGCCGCGCAGGCCGAAGACGTTGGCGATCTCGTGCGGGTCGATGAACATGCCGGTGGTGCCGCTCGGCGCCACCGCGCGCACGAACTCGGTCACCGTCACCATCCCGGATTCGACGTGCATGTGCGCATCGAGCAGCCCCGGCGTCAGATAGCGGCCGCCGGCGTCGATCAGGCGCGTGCGCGGGCCGCACGTATGGCTGGCGTCCGGCCCGACGTACGCGATGCGCGAGCCGCACACCGCCACGTCCGTCGCCGGAAGAATTTCGCCCGTCTGCACGGCCACCCAGCGCGCATTGCGCACGATCAGGTCGGCCGGCCGGCGGCCCATCGCACAATCGACCAGTTCACGAGAGACGGCATGCCAGGGTTGTCGTACTGCCATGCCGGTGCATTCTCACACATGCGGACGGCCGACGGCTGTCGCGGGTGCATCCGCTGTCGTCTGCTACGCCGTCGTCCGTCGTCCGTCGTCCGTCGTCAGTTTCCCGCGCACCGCGAGGAACACCGCCAGCCCGGCCGCATTCGCCACGGCGGCGACGACGAAGACCACGCGCACGCCGAACATGTCCGCCAGCACGCCGTTCACCACCGCGCCGAGCACGCTGCCGGCGGCGAGCGTGGCCGCCAGCACGCCCTGCATGGTGGCCGCGCGATCGCGGCCGGCCAATTCGTACACGATGCGCACCGAGGCCAGCAGAAACACGGCGTATGTCAACCCGTGAATGAGCTGCACCGGCAGCACGAATGCCGCGGTCGGCGCCGCCGCATACAGGCAGAAGCGCACCACGTACGCGCCGAGCGCCAGAGCGATCATGCCCACGTTGCCGAGCCGATGCTGCAGCCAGCCGGCGCCGAGCAGGATCGGAATTTCGCTGATCGCGACGATGGCCGAAGCCAGGCCGATGATGGCGGACGTGGCGCCGAGTTCGGCCAGAAAGATGCCGAAGAAATTGCCGAGCGTGCCCTGCCCGATCGACGTCAGGAACGAAATCGCCAGGATGCCGGCCAGCGCCGGGTCGCGCAGGGCTTCGCGCAGGTCGAAGCGAATCGGCGCGCCGGCCGCCTGGGTGCGCATCTGCGTCGGCGGCAGCAGCCCGCCGATCAGGCTCGACGCCAGCAGCAGCACCCCGTAGAACAGAAGAAACGCGCCCTCCGGCAGCAGCGATGCCACCCAGCCCGCTGCGGTCACCACCAGCATGAACCCGAGCGAGCCGGCGAGCCGGATGCGGCCGTAGGGGATGCCCGCTTCCTCGGCGAACGTCACGGCGTAGCTGTCCAGGATCGGCAGCGTCGCGGCGCTGGCGCACGCCCACAGGATCATGCCGGCCATCACAGCCCAAAAGTCGGACGCGAAATACAGGAGAAACGCCGCCGCCGCCGTCGGCAGCAGCAGCAGGCGAAACACGCGCCGATGCAGCATGCGTCGGTCTGCGAACGCGCCGATCACCGGCGCCAGCAGCAGCACCGAGATCGGCTGAATCGTGCCCACCAGCCCGACCTGCGCGCCGTTCAAGCCGATCGCGCGGTAGTGCGGGCCGATGAACGGCCAGAATGCGCCGATGGCGGCGAAGAAGATGAAGTAGTTGATGAGCAGTGCGATGAATTTCGATTTTTGCGTTCGAGCGGTTCGAGATGATTGTGCAGAAACGTTCATGAGAAATGCTCAGGAATCATATGCCATTCGTGTCCATGAGTTTCGTAGAATCTCCTTTCGGAATTCCATCATGATCACCCTCGATACCCCCGTCGCCGTGCTCGACCTCGATCGCTTCGAGCGCAACCTCGTCAAGCTGCAGCAGTATCTCGATGCGCACGGCATCGCCAACCGGCCGCACATCAAGACGCACAAAATTCCGGAGATCGCGAAAATGCAGATCGCCGGCGGCGCCGTGGGCATCACGTGTCAGAAGCTGGGCGAAGCCGAGGTGATGGCCGACGCCGGCATCACCGACATCTTCCTGCCGTACAACATCCTCGGCGAAGAAAAGCTGGCGCGCCTCGTCGCCCTGGCGCGGCGCGTAACGATGTCCGTCACCGCCGACTCGGCCATCACCGTGCACGGCCTTTCGCGCGCCATGCACGCCGCCGGCCTCGTGCTCGAGACGCTCGTCGAATTCGACACCGGCGCGCAGCGCTGCGGCGTGCAGACGCCCGCGGAAGCCGCCGACCTGGCGCGCCTCATCGCGCGCTCCCCCGGCCTGCGCTTCGGCGGCCTGATGACCTTCCCCTGCAACGCGCACACCGACCCGTTCGTGCATGCCGTGCGCGACCTGCTGCGCGCCGACGGCATCGAGGTGCAGCGCGTCAGCGGCGGCGGCACCGCGCGCATGTGGCACGCCCACGAACACAAAACGCTCACGGAATATCGCAGCGGCATGTACATCTACGGCGACCGCAACACGCTGATCAACCAGGCCATGTCGCTCGACGAAATCGCCTTCACCGTGCAGTGCACCGTCGTCAGCCGCCCGACGCCCGACCGTGGCATCCTCGACGGCGGCAGCAAAACGTTTTCGTCGGACGCCTCTCTGAAGGACGGCCACGGCCTGATTCTGGAATATCCCGAGGCGCGCTTCTACGGCATGTCCGAGGAGCACGGCCACGTCGATTTCTCGGCCTGCGCCGGCCGGCCGCAGGTCGGCGAGCGCGTGACGATCGTGCCCAATCACTGCTGCCCGGTCTCGAATCTGTTCAACGAAATCGTCGGCGTGCGCAACGGCGCGCCCGAAATCGCCTGGCGCGTCGCCGCGCGCGGGCTGCTGCGGTGAGGGGGGAGAGTAGATAGTGATAGTGATAGTAAATAGTTGAGAGCAGGAAGGCTCAACTATGACTATTTACTATCACTATCCACTTTCTTCCTCAGCCGCGCCACTCGCCGATCGATTTCTGCGGCGCGCTGGCGGTCGGTGCATAGGGTGCGCGCGCGCAGCGCGCAGGCGAGCGCCTGCGGCAGGTCGATCTCGCGCCATTCGTAGAGTTTGGCCAGCTCGAGCAGCGCATCGACGTCGTCGCGATCGGCCAGGCGCTGCCAGTGCTCGCGCGCTTCAGCATGCCGCTTCTGGCTTTTCAGCAGGCGCGCCAGGCGGCGCGCCACGTCGCCCTGCGCAGACTCGGGCGCGTCAGCCGACTGCGCGGCGCTGCGGTACGCGCGTTCGGCCTGCTCGGGCTCGCCGACGCGTTCGTGAAACGCGCCCGAAACGTAGTGCTCGCGCCCGTCGCGCGGCCGAAAAAGCGCATCGCACAGCCGCGCCGACAACGTCACCATCGACAGGATGTCCAGTAGGTTGTGGTACATCACGCGATTCATGTCGTCGGACAACTCCG
>JBIIIA010000502.1:0-2562 GCA_044235195.1 Thermoflexales bacterium | reverse complement strand
CAGCGCTTCTCTTTCGCCGAAAATCTCGGCCAGCACACGCGCCATCTCCTGCTCATGACCGCTACGCCGCACAGCGGCAAGGAAGAGGATTTCCAGCTTTTCCTCTCGCTCCTCGATTCGGACCGCTTCTACGGCAGCCATCGCGACGGCGCCCACAAGGTCGACGTCTCCGACCTCATGCGCCGCATGGTCAAGGAGGAGCTCGTCAAGTTCGACGGCACTTCGCTCTTCCCCGAACGGCGCGCCTACACGGTGAACTACACCCTCTCGGATCTCGAGGCCACGCTCTACGAAGCGGTCACGCAGTACGTCAAGGGTGAGATGGGCAAGGCCGATCAGCTCGACGGCCAGCGTCGCGGCTCGGTCGGCCTGGCGCTCACCACGCTGCAGCGGCGTCTCGCTTCCAGCCCGGAGGCGATCTACCAGTCGCTCAAACGCCGCCACGCGCGCCTCGCCGAGCGGCTGCGCGAGGAGCGCCTCAGCGTCCGCGGCATCCTGGCGCGCGCCGAAACGCTCGCCCCGATTCCCGACGCCCCGGACGACCTCGATGAGCTCACCGGCGACGAGCAGGAAGTGCTCGAAGAAACGATGGTCGACGAGTCCTCGGCTGCGCGCTCCATCGCCGAGCTCGAAACGGAAATTCGTTCGCTGCAGACCCTCGAACAGATGGCCCATCGCGTCGTCGATTCCGGCCAGGACCGCAAATGGGAAGAGTTGTCGCGCCTGCTGCAGAACACGCCCGCGATGCAGGACGCCGATGGCCGTCAGCGCAAACTGATTATTTTTACCGAGCATCGCGACACGCTCAATTACCTGCACCACCGCATCGGAAACCTGCTGGGCAACACGGACGCGGTGGTCACGATCCACGGCGGCACGCACCGCGACGAACGGCGACGCGTGCAGGCGCTGTTCCGCTCCGACAAGGACGTGCGCGTGCTGGTCGCCACCGATGCCGCCGGTGAAGGCGTCAATCTGCAGTTCGCGCACCTCATGGTCAACTACGACCTGCCGTGGAATCCGAACCGACTCGAACAGCGCTTCGGCCGCATCCATCGCATCGGCCAGACCGAGGTGTGCCATCTGTGGAGCCTGGTCGCGAGCGAGACGCGCGAGGGATCGGTCTGGCGCCGCCTGCTCGACAAGCTGGCGATCGAGTCCGCCGCGCTCAAGGGCAAAGTCTTCAACATCCTCGGCGATGTATTCGAAGACGTCAGCCTGCGCGACCTCATGATCGAGGCGATCCGCGCCGGCGACGAGCCGCAGGTGCGCGCCCGTCTGACGCAGCAGGTCGACGACGCGTTCGATCGCACACACCTGCTGACGCTGCTCGACCGCAGCGCCCTCGCCGGCGAAGCGATGACGCCCGAGCGCTTGTTTCGCGTCAAAGAGGAAATGGACAAGGCCGAGGCGCGTCGCCTGCAGCCGTACTACGTGCGCACATTTTTCGAGCACGCATTCAAAGAGCTCGGCGGCTCGATGCGCCGCCGCGAAGCCGAACGATGGGAAGTGGCGCATGTGCCGCGCGAGCTGCTCGAGATCGATCGCCGCATCACCGGCCGCAATCCGCGCGAGCAGGAGCCCGTCCTCAAGCGCTACGACCGCATCTGCTTCGAACGGAGCGCCGTGCAGCCGCTCGACAAACCCGGCGCGGTGCGCGCCGTGCTCATGCATCCCGGCCACCCGCTCATGCTGTCCACGATAGACGCCATTCAGCAGAAATACGCCGGCCTGCTGCGCCGCGGCACGCTCCTCATCGACGAGACGGATTTTTCCGAAGATCCGTGGATGCTCTTTCTGCTCACCCACGAGATCAAGTCCTCGCCGGAAAGGGTGCTCTCGCGGCGGCTGCAGTTCGTGCGCGTGAACGCCGACGGCGCTGCGTCGTTCGCCGGCTGGGCCCCGCATCTCGATCTGCTGCCGGCGTCGGACGAGCAGCGCGCGCAATTGCGCAGCCTGCTCGAGGAACCGTGGCTCGGCCCCGAACTCGAAACTCACTGCATGACGTTCGCGGTCACACAGCTCGCGCTCGACCATTTCGACGAGGTGCGCCGCCGTCGCCTCGAAGACGTCGATCGCACCTGGGAAGCGGTGCACGAACGCCTGACCAGGGAAATTCATTACTGGACCGATCGTGAGATTGCGCTCAAGGAAGATCGCGCCGCTGGCAAAGACGTGCGCATCGCCCTAGAGTCCATCGGTCAGCGGCTGCAAGACATGATGCACCGCCTGGACAAGCGCCGGCGCGAGCTGATAGCGATGAAGCATGTCCAGAACACCACGCCCGTCGTGCATGGCTGCGCGCTCGTCGTGCCGCAGGGCTGCCTGAATCGGCTGGCCGGCCGCGGCGCCGTGGAAACACGCGTCGACGCCGACGCACGGCGCCGCGTCGAGCTGCTCGCCATGCGGGCCGTCATGGACGCCGAACGCGCCCAAGGCCGCACCGTGGTCGACGTCTCCGCCGAGAACTGCGGCTGGGACGTCACCAGCTACCCACCGCCCGGCAGCAGCGAACCGCTGCGCCACATCGAAGTCAAGGGCCTCGCCGCCGGATCCGACACC
>JBIIIA010000501.1:0-2563 GCA_044235195.1 Thermoflexales bacterium | reverse complement strand
CATCGAAATGCCGTTGCTGGGGTTCGGCGTGTTTCAAGTGCCTGATCTCGAGGAGTGTGAGCGCTGCGTCTCCGAGGCGATCGGCATCGGCTATCGCCTGATCGACACGGCAGCGGCCTATGGCAATGAGGCCGCCGTCGGTCAGGCGATCAAACGCAGCGGCGTGGCACGCGAAGATCTGTTCGTGACCACCAAACTCTGGATCAGCGACGCTGGGTACGACAAAGCCAGGAAAGCATTCGAGCGGTCGATGCAGCGCCTGCAGCTGGAATATCTCGATCTCTACCTGATTCACCAGCCGTTCGGCGATGTGTATGGATCGTGGCGCGCGATGGAAGAGCTGCATCGTGAAGGCCGAATTCGGGCCATCGGCGTCAGCAATTTCCATCCTGATCGCGTGATGGACATGATCATGCACCATCAGGTGGCGCCGGCTGTGAATCAGATCGAGACGCATCCACTTCATCAGCAGATCGAGACCCAGAAATTTCTGCAGGCGAACAACGTGCAGATCGAATCATGGGCACCGTTCGCCGAAGGTCGCAACGGCATTTTTCAAAATGAAGTGCTCGTATCCATCGCGGCGAAGCATCACAAATCCGTCGCGCAGATCATTCTGCGCTGGCTGATGCAGCGCGGCGTCGTGGCGATTCCGAAATCGGTTCGCAAAGAGCGCATGGTGGAAAACTTCAGCATCTTCGACATGGAGCTGAGCGCGGAAGAAATGACGGCGATCGCTGCGTTGGATACGAAGACGAGCAGCTTCTTCGACCATCGCGATCCTGCCATGGTGAAGATATTGAGCCAGGCGGTTCGTCCCACCTGATCGCAGCGCAGCGCGCGCCGCCTAGGCATCCTGGCGGCGCGTTCTGTACTGCAGCGCCTCGGCCAGATGCGGCGCGCCGATGCGCTCGACGCCGGCCAGGTCGGCGATGGTGCGCGCCACCTTGAGCACGCGATGGTAGCCGCGCGCGGACATCTGCAGCTGCGCCACGGCGGCCTTGATCAGGCTGCGTCCGGCGTCGTCGAGTGCGCAGTGCACGCGCACGTCGCCCGGCGTCATATCGGAGTTGCAGGCCGGGCCGCTTTCGTCATCCAGGAGCGCGGCGAAGCGCAGGCGTTGACGATCGCGCGCGGCCTGCACGCGCGCCTGCACCGTCGCCGACGATTCGCCCGGCTGCAGGTCGGCCAGTTTTTCGAACGGCACGCGCGAGACCTGCAGGTGCATGTCGATTCGATCGAGCAGCGGCCCGGAGATGCGCTTCTGATACGTCTGAATCTGGCCCGGCGAGCAGGTGCAGGTGCGCGTCGGATCGCCCGACCAGCCGCATTTGCACGGGTTCATCGCGGCGACGAGCATGAAGCGCGCCGGGAAGGTCAGCGACCCGGAGACGCGTGAAATCTGCACCATGCGATCTTCGAGCGGCTGGCGCAGCACCTCGAGCGTGCGCGTGTCGAATTCGGGCAGTTCGTCCAGAAAGAGCACGCCGCGATGGGCGAGCGACACCTCGCCCGGCCGCGGCAGCTTGCCGCCGCCGATCATCCCGGCGTGCGACACCGTGTGATGCGGGGCGCGGAACGGGCGCGCCTGCACCAGCGGCGCGTCGGCCGGCAGCGCGTCGGCGACGGAGTAGATGCGCGTGACGTCCAGCGATTCCTCGACCGTCATGCGCGGCAGGATCGTCGGCAGTGCGCGCGCCAGCAGCGTCTTGCCGGCGCCGGGCGAGCCGACCATCAGCGCGTTGTGTCCGCCGGCGGCGGCGATTTCCAGCGCGCGTTTGGCGGTCTCCTGTCCCTTGATTTCACGGAAATCGACGCCGGCGCCGGTGCTGTGCGCCGCGCTGCGGCGCTGGCGCGGCGTGAACGGCGTGCATCGCTCGGCGACGAGGTCGTCCACGAGCTGGCCGAGGCTGCTCGCCGCCACGATGGTGACGTCCGGCACCAGCGCCGCTTCGTCGGCGTCGCAGGCCGGCACGATGAGGACGGCGATGCCGTGGCGACGGGCGAACGCGGCGATCGGCAGCACGCCGCGCACGTGGCGCACTTCGCCGTCGAGCGCCAGCTCGCCGACGACCATGGCGTTGTTCAGCACGTGCGGCGGCATCTGGCGCGATGCCTGCAGCAGGCCGAGGGCGATCGGCAGGTCGTACGACGGCCCGGCCTTGCGCAGGTCGGCCGGGGCAAGGTTCACCGTGATGTGGTTGTACGGGTAGCTCAGGCCGCTGTTTTTCAATGCCGCGCGCACCCGCTCGGCGCTTTCCTTGACGGCGGCGTCCGGCAGGCCGACCAGCCCGAAGAACGGATTGCCGGCAGTGGTGGAAACTTCGACGTCGACCATGCGGCCGGTCAGGCCGATCATCGAACAGGATTTGACTTTGGCAAGCATCGTTCCAGAGTAAGGCGAATTCGGAGGAACGGCTGAAATCGGCGATGCAACGTCAGGAAGTGTCGGGTGCATTCGTATACTGCGAGCGATGCATGACGTTCTGCGGGAGATGCGCACATGGGACGAGCCGATCGCGCTGGCGACGGTGACGGCGACGTGGGGCAGCGCGCCGCGCCG
>JBIIIA010000122.1:0-8642 GCA_044235195.1 Thermoflexales bacterium | reverse complement strand
TCGCCACCACGGCGGCGAGGATGACGCCGATGCCGAGCAGCTCGATCGCGCCGAGCCGTTCGCCTTCGAATGCCACGCCGAGCCCGAGCGCCACGAGCGGATTCATGTAGGCGTAGCTGATGGCCAGGTTGGCACGCCCGCGGGCGAGCAGCCAGCTGTACGAGCCGAAGCCGATCAGCCCGCCGACGATCGTGGCGGCCCACGCCAGGGCGACCTGCGGGGAAGGCGTGAACAGCGGGCGTTCGCCGCTGAGCGTGCTGACGATCAGCAGGAAGATGCCGCCGGACAGCATCTGCGTCGCGGAGCGCATCCAGCCGCCGGGCAGGTCGAGCCGCTGCGACCAGACCGAGCCTGCGGCCCACGCCAGCGCGCCGAAGCTGCCGATGAGCAGGCCGGCAGTGTTGGTGACGAGCGACTGATCGGAGAAGAGCACGACGACGCCGATGATGCCGAGGGCGACGCTCGCCCATTCCAGCCGCGAAGGGCGGATTCCGGCGACGACGCCGAGCAGGGCGAACCACAGCGTGGCGGTGGAGGCGATCACCGAGGCGATGCCCGAGCTGTTCCATTGCTGCGCGCTGATCGTGCTGCCGCTGGCGAGGCCCATCATGACGATTCCGGTGAGCACGGCGTTGCGCCACTGGCGGCGCGTCGGCAGCGGCGAGCGGGTTGCGGCGAGCGCGGCGAACAGCCCACCGCCGGCGATGGTGAAGCGCACCGCCGCCATCCACAGCGGCGGCGATTCGGTCAGCACTTTGTGGGCCACGAGGTACATCGCGCCCCAGACGATCCAGACGCCGAATACGGCGAATGCCAGGCCGGGGGTGAGCCGGCCTTTCGAAGATGCATGCGAAATTGACACCCGTGTATGGTACGGGAGATTCCCCTACATCGCCTGCGCCGTCGTCTGCGTGCGCGCGGCGACGCGAGTGGAGAAGGTGATGATCAGCGCGGCGGCGATCCAGATCGCGCCGGACCAGTAGGGCGCGCCCGGGCTGATGTAGTCGAAGGCGGCGCCGGCCCACAGCGGGCCGAACACGCGCGTCAGGCTGTTCACCGAGCCGGTCACGCCGAGAATCATGCCCTGTTCGCGCGCCGAGACGCCGTTGGAGACCATGCCGGTGAGGGTCGGGGTAGCGATGGCATTGCCGACGCTGACGAGGCCGACGATCGGGTAGAGCATCCAGCCTTGCGGCGCGAAGGCGAGCAGGCCGTACATGATTGCCTGGACGAGCAGGCCGACGATGGCCAGCCTGCGGTCGCCGAAGCGCGGGATCATGCGGCGCACGAGGAAGCCCTGCATGATGACGCCGACGACGCCGAGGAAGGCGAACAGGATGGCGTTCTGGGTGGGGCCCCATGCGAAGCGGGCGAACGTGAAGAGCGAGAAGTTGCTCTGCAGGCCGGCGAAGGCGAAGTTGAAGGCGAACGTGGCGGCCAGCAGCGGCGCGATGGCCGGCAGCGTGAACGCGCGCGTCAGGCTGGTGAACGGGCTGATCGCCGCGAGCGTGATCGGTTCGCGGCGGCGTCGTTCGGCCGGCAGCGTTTCCGGCAGGATGAAGTAGCCCACGATGACGTTCGCCAGCGACAGCGCGCCGGCGAAGAAGGCCGGCGCCTGCAGGCTGACCTGGCTGAGCAGGCCGCCCAGCGCCGGCCCCAGGATGAAGCCCAGGCCGAACGCGGCGCCGATCATGCCGAAGTTGCGCGAACGATCTTCCGGCTTGCTCACGTCGGCGATCGTCGCCTGCGCCGTGCTGATGTTGCCGCCGGTGATGCCGTCGAGGATGCGGGCCAGGAAGAGCATCGGCAGCGAAGTGGCCAGGCCGAAGACGAAGTAGCCGATCGCCGTGCCCAGCAGGCTCAGCAGCAGCACCGGACGGCGCCCGAAGCGGTCGGACAACACGCCCAGCGCCGGCCCGGCGGCGAACTGAAAGACCGAGTACGACACCGACAGCAGCCCGACCGTCAGCGCGTCGTTGCGATATTGCTGCACCAGGAACGGCGATACCGGGATCAGGATGCCGACGCCCAGCATGTCGATGAACACGGTGAGAAAGACGATGAGAAGCGCGTTGCGATTGGAGTTGGCTGATTTCATGGGCTGTAAGAAACGTTGAACAATAACTGAACAATCCTTCCATAAGGGCGTGAGAATAATCTGAGAGATTAGGGGTCAGGGGGTGAGGCGTGAGTGAGCTGCCCCTAACGGCGGATGCACCCGGTTAGGGTCGGAAAGCTGTCAGCGTCTGGTCACGCGCGGGTCGGCGTTTTGCATACACTTTTCCCCTGTGGAATGGAATAGCGAAGTGATCTGGTCGTCGCTGGGATATGTGCTGATGCTGATCGGGCTGCTGGGCTCGGTGATTCCGGTGTTGCCGGGGCCGGTGCTGGTGTTCGGCGGCGCGGTCGTGGTGGCGGCGGGCGGTGAATTCCGAGAAATCGGCTGGCCGACGCTGGCACTGCTGGGTGTGCTGACGGCGACGGCGTGGGGCGCCGAGCTGGTGATCACCACGGCGCTGACGCGGCGGGCGGGGGCGAGCTGGCGCACGGTGGCAGGCGCCGTCGCCGGCGGCCTGCTGGGCGGGCTGCTGCTGGGGGCGGCGTTCACGATCGTCGGCGTCCTGTTCGGCGCGGCGATCGGCGCGGTGGTCGGCGTGCTCTTCGTCGAGCGTGTGTGGAACCGGCGCGCGTGGCCGGACGCGTGGCGCGTCAGCCGCAGCTATCTGGCCGGCTGCATGCTCGGGCGGGTGGTCGAATTTTCGCTCAGCGCTTTGATGATTCTGATCGTCGTGCTGCAGACGCTGGGCAAATAGGCTACACGAACAGCATCATGGCCTGATTGCTGACGAACGTGCCTTTCTCGGTGAGGCGCACGCGTGCGGCGTCGACGTCGAGCAGCCCCATTTCCTGGCCGCGCGCGAGTTCGTCCGCGAAAAACTGCTCGATCGGCGCGCCGTGGCGTTCGGCGAAGCGGGTGCGGTCGACGCCTTCCTGCAGCAGGCGCAGGCCGAGCATCATCGTTTCGCCGCGCGCGGTGCGCGGTTCGATCGTCTCGCGGCCGTGTTCGACGCTTTCGCCGCGTTCGATGCGGGCGATGTACTCGGCTGGGCGCTTGACCTTCCAGATGCGCTGATCGAGCGTCGAGCCGTGCGCGCCGGCGCCGAGGCCGTGGTAGGGCTCGTTGCGCCAGTAGATCAGGTTGTGGGCGCATTCGTGGCCGGGTTTGCACCAGTTGGAGATTTCGTAGTGCACGTAGCCGGCGGCGCGCAGGGCGTCGCGCGCGTAGTCGTACATGTCGGCGGCGGCGTCGGGGTCGGGGAAGGGCACTTCGCCGCGGCGCGTCCAGTCGTACATCGGCGTGCCGGCCTCGATGGTGAGCGCGTAGAGCGAGATGTGATCGGGCGCGAGGGCGAGCGCGGCGTCGACGGTGCGGCGCCACGAATCGAGCGGCTGGCGCGGCAGGCCGAAGATCAGGTCGAAGTTGACGTCGGCGAAGCCGGCGGTGCGGGCGTCGGCGACGGCGCGGGCGACGTCGTCGAAGGCGTGTTCGCGGCCGAGCAGCTGCAGCTCGCCGGGGTCGGCGCTCTGTGCGCCGAAGCTCAGGCGATTGACACCGTTTTCGCGCAGGGCGGCCAGATATTCGAGCGTGACGGTGCCGGGGTTGCATTCGGCGGTCACCTCGCCTGTGGATAACATGTGGAAAACTTCGCGGCAGGCGTGGATGAGCGCGCCGATCTCGGCCGGCTGCAGTAGGGAAGGGGTGCCGCCGCCGAAGAAGATGGTGGACGGCGTGATGCCGCGGATGGGCTGCGACGCGCGGATTTCGCGTTCGAGCGCGCGCGCATACGGGGCGTAGAGCGATTCCATGCCCACGTACGTGTTGAAATCGCAGTACGTGCAGCGCGAGCGGCAGAACGGGATGTGCAGGTAGATGCCGGCGTTCACAGGCGGAGATTATCGTGGGTGACGATTAGCTCTCTCGTCGTCGGCGCTTCACCAGATCGCTGGCGGCCGCGGCAGCGCTTTGCGCTCCGCCCGGCGCGGCGCGCGGGCCGGCGGAAGCGGTCGGGAGCGGCGGCTGCGCCGGCGTGATGCGCGGCGCCATGATCGGCGCGGTCGCCGGCGTCGGCGGCTGCGGCGTCGGTCGGCGCGCGGCCGGGCGTTCCGCCGTGCGCGGCGTCCGACGCCGCTGCAGCAGCTCGCGCAGTGAATCGCCGACGCGGCGCACGGCGACGTCGAACGGCAGGAGCAGCGCCGCCAGCATCAGCAGCCACGGCGCGAGATCCTGGCGTGCGGCGACGACCGGCGCGCCGCGCGCCCACGCTTCGGCCGGATCGCGCTGCAGGCGGCCGCCGCCGAGCGCCGCCCACGCACGCAGCTCGGCCTCGCCGCCGCCTTCCACGGTGTACTCGGGCGAATACGGCACGGCGTACGGCAGCTGCACCGGCGCGATGCCCGTCTCCGGCTCAGCGGCGATGCGCACGAAATACGTCCCGGCCGGCGCGAGGTCGACCACGGCGTCGAACTGGCCGGGCGCGGCGCGCTCGAGCGTCTGCGTGAACGTGCGGCCGGCGGAATCGGTGAACGCCGCGCGCAGCGTCGCTGCGCTGTCCGAGCGGAATGCGTCGGAGTCTGGCAGCGACGCGGTGACGAGCGTCTGTTCGCCGCGCGGGCGCAGTTCGACGAGCAGCGGGCTCTGCGGGCGCTCGAGGATGGTCCAGCGCGTCGTCTGCGTCCAGAAGGCGGCGAACCCCGGCCAGCGCACCCACTCGCGCGCCCAGCGGCCGGTGGCGTCGGACGTGAACGCGGCGACGCGGCCGAGGCCGTATTGCCAGGTGGCGAGCAGCGGATCGCCGCCGACGGCGCGCAGGATCACCTGCGCCGCTTCTTTTTCGGACACGGCGATGTAGCCGAAGAGCGGCGGGGCGGCGTCGATGCCGGCGAGGATCGGGCTGTCGGAGGCGCGCGCCGGCACGAATTCCTGTTCGACGATGTAGCTGCGCTGCGCGAGAGCGGCTTCTTCGCTGAAGATCGTCGGCAGATTGGCGGCGCGGTCGGTCAGGTGAAAGCGCCCGCGCCCGGCTTCGGCGAGACCTTCGAGAAAAGGAACATCGGGGCCGTCGCCGATCGACACGACGGTGAGCGTGGTGTTCTCGTCGCGCTGCATGCTGCGCACGAGGTCGAGCGCGCCCTCCTGCCGTTCGACGTCGCTGCCGTCGGCGAGCAGGATGATGAAGCGGTTCGGGCGGTTCGAACGCTGCGTGACGCGCCGGGCTTCGACGAGAGATTCGAAGGCGTAGATGCCGCCGCCGCCGGGCGCGATGTTCAGAATCTGCGGGATGAAGCGCTCGCGATCAGCGCCGGCGAACGGGCCGATGATGTCGACGGGTTCGGTGTCGAAGCCGATGACGGTGACCTCGTCCTCGTCCTTGACAAGTTCGGCGACGCGCGCGGCGGCTTCGGACGCCAGGCGCATTTTCAGCACGCCGTTCTCGGTGGTGCTCATGCTGCCGCTCTTGTCCATGACCAGCACGATGGACAGGGCGGGGAATCGGCGCGGGTCCTTGATCTGCACGTCGACCGGCAGCGTCTCCTCGAGCGGGGTGCGGAAGTAGCCGCCGACGCCGTATGCGCGCGGCCCGCCGACGACGACGAGGCCGCCGCCGACGTCGCGCACGTAGCTTTGCAGCGCGAGCATGGCGCGCTCGGAAAGTTCGCGGGCCGGCACGTCGACGAGCAGGACGGCGGCGTACGACGAGAGCGAGGCGATCTCGCTGGGCATGGCGCCGGCTGGCGTGGCCTCGACGAGGAACCCGGCGCTTTCGAGTACGCGGCGCACCTCGGCGCTTTCATCGGCTTCGCCGGCGGCGGCGCGCACGACGAGCAGGCGCGGCGGGCCTTCGACGAACACCGCGGCGCTCAGCGCATCGTTCTGCGGCAGTGCATCGAGCGGCGCGGCGATCTGCACGCGCAGCGTGGTGAACCCCGGCGTCGCGGCGCGCACGGCGAGGTCGAATTCGTTGTGACCGGCGAGCAGCGGCACGTCCTGCTGCGCGGCCGGCGCACCGTCGACGAAGACGGTCAGCGCGGCCGTCTGTGCGCGGCTGGTGCGCACGACGATGCGCAGGGGAATCGCCCGGCCGAGCGTCGCGCGCTGCGGGGCGTCGACGCGTTCGACGGCGGCGTCCGGGCCGTCGTAGGCCGGCAAGCGCACGACGTCGAGCTGCGCGTTCGCCGTGCGCAGCAGCCGCGCGGCGACGGCGGCGTCGCCGGTGGTTTGGCGTCCGTCGCTGAGCAGCACCACGCGTCGGGCGGCGCCCTCGGGCAGCAGCGCGAGCGCCGTGCGCAGCGCGCCTTCGACGTCGGTGCCGCCGGAGCGCACGCGCGCGCCGAACGAGGGCACGTCCTGGGCGGCGGACAGGGCGCGTTCGACCTGTGCGTCGCGCCCGAACACGACGACGGCCGCTTCGTCTGCGCCGTCGCGGCGCATGGCGGCGAGCGCGTTGCGAACCCAGTCGATCGCCGTCGAGCGTGCGCGGCCGCCGATGCTGTCGGAGGCGTCGATGAGGAAGACGACGGCAAGCTTGTCGGAGTACTGCACGGCCTGCGCGCCGGCGAGCGCGAAGATGAGTGACGCGAGCAGCACGCTGCGCACGGCCAGCGCGACGAACGCGCTGCGATCGAGGGCTGCGCGCTGCCCGCGCGGACGCCGCATCAGCCGCGCACGCGCAATCCAGGCGGCGAGCGGGATGGTCAGCAGCAGGAGCAGGAGAAGCGGCTGCGTGAATGACACGGGGAGATTATCGCGTGTGGAGCGGTGGGGAGAAGTTGATAGTGATAGTTGATAGTGATAGGTGAGTCTGCCCACTATCACTATCACTATCACTATCGACTATCACTCTTCACTCTCACTCACATCCACCGCCGCCCCATCCCCGAACGCGGCGAAATCGGCGCCGCGGTAGAGGCCGAGTTGGATGTGGTGGGGGACGGGCTTCGTGCGATCCAGGCGGATTTCGCGGGTCTCGAGAAGGCGGGTGCCCGGTGCGAGCGTCGTGAAGGGGACGAGCCCCATGAACGGCTGCGCGTCGGCGTTGAAGACTTGCGTGCCGTCGGCCGCGAAGCCGTGCACTTTTACGCCGATGGGTTCGACGGGCGGCGCAGTGAGATGCCACTCGATGGTGAGAAGCACGCGGTTGTCGCAGTGCCGGGCTTCGGCGTGCACGATGGTGACGTCGCCCGGCGCGCCGTCGGGCGCAGTGAGACGGGCGGCGGAGTTTGTCGGTGCGGGGGCGTTGCGCGTGATGCGAGCGACGCGGCGGGCGCGCACGCCGTGGCCGTCGTAGTCCCAGCGCCAGATTTCGTCGGCGGCGAGCAAGTGCGTCGTGAGTGCGGCGTCGTCGACGGCGTCGCCGGGCGAGCCGTAGCTCCAGAATTCTCCGTGCGTGAGTGAGATGTCGTGGCGCACGAACGTCGTGTCGCGCAGCGTGTTGCTCTGCGCGCCGATCCATGTGGAGGGGAAGGTGCCGTCGTGCTGATAGATCGGCATGCCCTCGGAGCCGACGAGGAAATGCGGCGATGCGCGGCCGGAGTACCACGGGGCGTTGATGTATAGCACGCGCGCCTCCGGCGAGAGCTCGCGCAGCGATCGGTCGACGGTGAACATCGTCCGCGAGACGGCCAGTGCTTCCTGCAGAGCGACGTGGGCGAAGACGGCGCTGTCGAAGCAGCCGGCGGTGAGGAAGAGGAGAAAGGTGAGGCGGGGGAGGAGGGAAGAGAGGGGAGAGGATGGAGAGGGGAGAGGGAAGAGGGGAGAGAGGAGGTTTCTTCTCCTGCTCTCGCTTTCTCCTCTCCCCTCTCCCCTCTTCAACCTCTTCCCTCTCATGCCCATCGCCGCTGTGCTCCAGAAAATGGCGACGGCGACCGAGGCGGAGTAATGCAGGCGCGGGCCGTTGACGACGTATTGGCGGTCGAGGCCGACGATGGCCGGCGCGACGAGCACGACCCACGCGGCGAGTGCGGCGAGGGCGAGGGGGAGCCGGCGCGCGCGTGCGGCGAGCAGCAGACCGATGGGCAGGGTGATCAGAACGGCCCCGAGGATCCACTCCGGCCACTGCGGGGTGAGGCCGATGATCGGCCGCAGTCGTGCCGAGACGAACGGCACAAAGCCCTGCAGAAAGTACAGCGTGTTGGGCCACAGATCTTCCGGGCGAAGAGCGTTGGGCGCGTCGCCGGCGAAGCGTGCAGCGCCGAGCACGAAGCGGAAGAGCAGTGGGTATGCGATGCCGAGCGCGCCGATGAGCAGCGCGGGGATGGCGAGTCGTCGTCGTCGCTGCACGGCGAGCGCAATGTGCAGGCCGCCGAGGATCAGGGCAAAGACGAAGCCGCCTTCGTGGGCGAGCAGCGCTCCGACTGCGCCGAGCGATGCGACGAGCCAGCGGCCCCGCAGCGACGCGATCAGCGCCGTCAGCCCGCAGGCGAGCATCACCGGGTGATAGATCGATCCGGCCCAGATCACCGCCTGATAGTGAAATGGGAAGAACGCGAAGAAGGCGGCGGTGAGGAGAGGGAAGAGGGGAGAGGGAAGAGGAGAGAGGGGAGAGGGAAGAGGAGAGAGGGGAGAGGGGAGAGGGGAGAGGGGA
>JBIIIA010000500.1:0-2565 GCA_044235195.1 Thermoflexales bacterium | reverse complement strand
TGGCCAGCGCGTGGCCGTGGCCGCGGTGGGTACTGAAGATGGCGTCTTCGTGCGTCAAATGCGCGCACACGCCGGCAGCGATCGCTTCTTCACCGACGTACGTGTGACACGCACCGTGAATGAGGCCGGCCTGGTGCGAACGCGCCAGCGCCTCTTCGGTCTGACGAATCGTCTGCATCGTGCGATACAGAGAGAGAACGATATCTTGTGTCAGCATTCGGTTACACCTTAGTCAAGCAGTTCCTGAATTTTTTGCCACGTCATCTCGGGCAGGTCGACGCCCACGGCGCTGCGCTGCGCGCGCGTGCGCCATTCCGGATCGCCGGGCACGAGCACGCGCTCGACGCCGGGGGCCGGCGGCGCGGCGGCCAGCGCATGGCACAGCTCTTCGACATATGCGGTGAAGCGCGCGCCGTCGCCGAAGCGCGCTGGGTCGAGCGCGAAGATCAGCGTGCCGTTGCCGCCGCCGTACTGCGCCGACGACGCCGGCCCCATGCCCGACAGCGCGCCGGCCAACAGGTCGATCATCACCGCCAGGCCATAGCCCTTGTGCCCGCCCATCGGCAGGATCACGCCGCCGTCGTAGAAGTCGGCCGGGTTCTGCGACGGCGCACCGCCGCGATCGAGGATCTGACCGGGCGGAATCGCATCACCCTTGTCGCGCGCCACGCGCAGCTTGCCCTCCGCCGTCGCCGATGTGGCCAGATCGATCAGCACCGGATCGGCACCGTCCGCGCGCGGCACCGCGCACGCCATCGGGCTGGTGCCGAGCAGGCGCGTGCGCCCACCGTGCGGGGCGACGATCGGCCCGCTGTTGCAGAAGGCCAGACCGATCAGCCCGCCGCGCGCGACGATTTCGACGTACTCGCCCAGTCGTCCGACGTGATTGCAGTTCGACACCGCCACCGCCGCCGTCCCCTGGACCTTCGCGATCTCGATCGCCAACGCCGCCGATTGCAGCGCCGCAGGCTGTCCCCAGCCCCAACGCGCATCCACGCGCGCCGTCGCCCGATGCAGATCGGCAACCTCGTGGCGCGCCGCAGGCTTGATCTGCCCACGCGTCACCAGATCGGCGTACTGCATCAAGCGCATTGCGCCGTGCGAATCGTGGCCGACCAGATTGGCCTCCACGAGCGAGTGGGCCACGATCTGCGCCAGATCCTGCGGCGTGCCCAGCTTCACCAGCACGGCATTCGACGCGGCGCGCAGTTGCTTCACGGAAATGCGTTTCACCGCGCGGGTGTATAGCACAAGACAGGCGTTTGCGCTTTTCTTCACCCTGCCATTCAATTCCGCCCATGCAACTCTTCGACCTCACCGATCGCGTCGCCATGGTCACCGGCACAGCGCAGGGCATGGGCCGCGCCATGGCGCTGGCGCTGGCCGAAGCGGGCGCCAACGTCGTGCTGCTCGATCGCAATACATCCGGCAACGAAAACACCGCGCACGAGATCGTGAAACTCGGACGCCGCGCGCTGCCACTCACGGCCGACATCTCCGATTTCGCCGAAATCGACCGCGTCTTCGGCGCACTCGACGCCGAGTTCGGCCGCATCGACATCCTCGGCAACGTCGCCGGCGAAGCGGTCGCCGGGCCGGCCGAGGACATGCGCATCGCCGACGTGCAGGCCACGTTTCACAACCTCGTGATTTCACGCTTCTACTGCACGCAGGCCGCCGGCCGCCGCATGCTGGCGCAGGGCCGCGGCAGCATCATGAGCATCGGCTCGATCGCCGGCGTCACGTCGCTCGCGCGCCATCAGGCGGTCTACGGCATGGCCATGGCCTCGGTCATTCACATGACGAAGGAGCTCAGCACCGAGTGGAGCAGCCGCGGCGTGCGCGTGAACGCCATCCTGCCGGCGCAGGTGTGGAACGCCGGCCTCGAAGCGCGCGCGCAGGTGGATCCGTATCTGCGCGATACTTTTCTCTACGGCATCCCGATCGGCCGCTTCGGCCACCCCGACGACATCCGCGGCCTGGCCGTGTGGCTGGCCTCGGACTCGGCGTCGTTCATCACAGGCGCGATCATCCCGATGGACGGCGGCAACCTGGCGAAGAACGGCGGCGGCGGCTACCTCGCGCCGGTCGTGGCGAAGCACACGGCATGATCTACGCATCACGCTACAAAGACCAGCCCGCCGTCACGCTCGAATCCGCGGCGCTGCGCGCGCAGTTCCTGCCGACGATCGGCGGCAAGCTGTGCTCGCTCGTCTACGCGCCGCAGGAATTCGACGTCCTGGTTCACCGCAGCGGCGAGCACTATCGCCTGCAGCCATATGCCGGCGTCTACGTCGACGGCGAGTGCTCCGGCCTCGACGACATGTTCCCCACCATCGACGTGTATCACTGCGAACAATTTCCGTGGCAGGGCACGCAGCTGCCCGACCACGGCGAAGTGTGGAGCCTGCCGTGGGAAACCACGATCGACGGCGATTGCCTGCGCATGTCGGTGCACGGCGTGCGCCTGCCGTATCGGCTTTCCAAGACCGTTTCGTTCGCCGACGATCACACGCTGCGCTTCGAATACGTCCTCGAGAACCTGTCGCCGTTCGGCTTCGACTA